>JBJEQG010000150.1:0-8892 GCA_051881635.1 Acutalibacteraceae bacterium | reverse complement strand
GTATCAATCTTGTTCTTCTCAAAGAAATCGGCGACAGTTTTACATACAAAATTGACACAGCAGATTTGGAAAAATTCTTAGGATAAACAAATGGGCAGAAACTCAAAAAATGGGTTTCTGTCCATTTATTTTATGATGTAGAAGGAAAACATCTTTCTTTTTGGCTCATATACGGCAACGGCGGCGTAATCAAATAAGAGATGTTTAATTCTTTAAAAAACGCCTCTATACGCCAAACCTCAGGCAAGAAATTGATGACTGCAATCGGCTGACCATCATTTATTTTTTTATAAAGTTGAACCGTATTAAAAGCAAGTTTTTTCCTTATCATTTTTAAAACTTCAAAAGAAAGTTTTTGAGTTATAAAAATTTGATAATCTTTTTCATACACAGCAGAAAAACAATTTCTTTGAGCAATAAATGAAACCGCAAACGGAAAATCCTTACATCCGTTTGAACAAAACAGTCCACTTGTTTCACTTCTTCCTCTTAATTTTCCGTTACCACATACAGGGCAAATTCCAAGTTCAACATATCCTCTGCCGTATTCGCAATCTTTGCACAGATTTATTTTTTCCATTTCTTCTATTCCTCCTTAATTTAATGAATATTATATCATTAATTCTCCCTTTTTCACAGTAAATTTTATAAGATTTTTCAAATTATTCCAAAATACCATTGAAAATTTAGTGCAATTATGATACAATGTCCTCATGGTTTTGTACATATTTTAGAAATAAGGTGCAAAAGGGTTTATAATTATCAAACGGAGGGATTTTACTATGGCAACCATTAAAATGACACCCACAGAAGTAAGAGAAAAAATCGTTTCTAAACTTTCACACAACATGGGTGTTACACCTGCCGAAGCAACTTACGAGCATTACTATAAAGCTGTTGCTTTGACGGTACAGGATATTCTTCACGCCAACTACAAAGATTTTGTTGCAGAAACCGAAAAAAAAGAGGCAAAACAGGTTTATTACCTTTGCATGGAGTTTTTGATGGGACGCTCTCTCAAAAACAATCTTTATAATCTTGGTTTGACTGAAACAGTCGAAAAAGCCTTGAAAAGCCTGAACATCAAAATTGAAAATATATTTGAACAAGAGCCTGATGCCGGTTTGGGCAACGGCGGTTTGGGACGCTTGGCAGCTTGTTTCCTTGACGGTCTGGCAACTCAGCAGTATCCCGCTATGGGTTATTCTCTGCGTTATGAGTTCGGTATTTTCCGTCAGAAACTTGTTGACGGCTGGCAGACTGAATTACCTGACTTTTGGCTTCCGGGCGGTTCAGTATGGCTTCAAGCTCACCCCGAAAAGGCTGTAAAAGTTCTTTTTGAAGGACACATCAAAGAGCAGTGGAACGAAGGACATCACTCTATCGTACAAGAGGACGCAACAACCGTTAAGGCTGTACCTTATGATATGCTTGTTCCCGGTGCGGGCGGCAAAGGTGTCAGCAGACTGCGTTTATGGGCGGCACAGTCCGATGATTTTGATATGAAACTCTTTAACAGCGGTGATTACATTCGTGCGATTGAACAAAAAGCTATGGCTGAGTCCATAACAAAGGTACTCTATCCGGAAGATAACCATTCCGAAGGCAAGAGCCTGCGTTTAAGACAACAATACTTCCTTGTATCGGCAAGTATTCAGGATATTATTCAGCGTCATTTGCGTTGTTACGGCACTCTTGAAAATCTCCCCGAAGTTGTTGCAATCCATTTGAACGATACACACCCTGTATTAGCCGTTCCGGAGTTAATGCGTATCATGCTTGACGAATGTGGCTATGGTTGGGACGAGGCTTGGGACATTGTTACCCGCACAATCGCTTATACAAACCATACGGTTATGAGTGAAGCATTGGAGTGTTGGCAGGTTGATTTGTTCAGCCGTCTGCTCCCCCGTATTTATCAGATTGTCGAGGAAATCAACCGCCGTTTCTGTGCCCAAATGCACGAACAGGGCGTTGAAGGCAACAAAATCGGGCGTATGGCAATCATCAATGACGGTATTGTTAAAATGGCAAATCTTGCTGTTATTGCAAGCCATTCCGTCAACGGTGTTTCAAAACTGCACAGTGAAATTTTGAAAGACTCCGTTTTCCACGATTTCTATACGGTAACACCGGACAAGTTCAAAAATGTAACTAACGGTATCGCTCACAGACGCTGGCTCAATCAATCCAACCCCGGTCTGACAAATTTGATTACTGATTTGATTGGTGACAGCTTTACAACAGACGCCTCCGCTTTGGAAGGCTTGCTTGCTTATAAGAATGACCCGACCGTATTGCAAAAGCTTGCCGTTATCAAAAAAGAAAACAAAATCCGTATGGCTCAGTACATCAAAGAAACAACAGGTATTGTTGTTGATACAGATTCCATATTTGATGTACAGGTTAAGCGTTTGCATGAATATAAGCGTCAGTTGATGAACGCTCTGCATATTTTCAGTACATACCAATGGCTCAGAGAAAATCCGAATGCCGACTTTGTTCCAAAAACTTATATCTTTGGTGCAAAAGCTGCTCCGGGTTACTACTTTGCAAAGCAGATTATCCAATTCATCGTTGAGCTGGCAAACAAAATCAACAATGACCCCCGTGTCAACAAGAAGTTGAAAGTTGTTTATTTGGAGGATTATCGTGTTACCGTTGCGGAAAAGCTGATTCCGTCCGCTGAAATCAGCGAGCAGATTTCTCTTGCAGGTACAGAGGCCTCCGGTACAAGCAACATGAAATTTATGATTAACGGTGCTGTAACTATCGGCACTCTGGACGGTGCAAATGTTGAAATTCATGATAGTGTCGGCGATGACAACATTTTGATTTTCGGTATGACAACACCTGAGGTCAACGAATTGAAAAAGCGTGGCTACAATCCTATTGTTATGTATAATAACAACCCCATTATCAAGCGTGCCGTTGACGGTATCAACTTTGAATTTGGCGGCAAGTTCTCTGATATTGTAATTTCCCTTTTCAAGAAAGATCCATACATGGTTTTGGCAGATTTCGCCGACTACTCCACAATTCAGCAAAAAGCTTCAAAACTTTATACGGATACGGTAAACTGGAACAAAATGTCTTTGGTTAATATCGCCAAGGCAGGTATTTTTGCGGCCGACCGTTCTATTCGTGATTATGCAAATACTATTTGGAGCATGAAACCATTGGATATGTAATATCCTGACAAGAAACTTAAATCGAAACCACTTCCGATTGCAGTTCAAATTGGAAGTGGTTTTGTATTTTCAAAAATTTTAAAAAATCTATTGACTTAAAGTTAACTTTAACTTGTATAATAAGATTAAGTTCATTATAGTAAATTTAAAACAGGCAATAAAGGAGGAAAATCAAATGTTAGGCAATTTTGTGTATTCAAACCCAACAAAACTGTATTTCGGCGAAAATGCTTTAAGCAATCTTGCCGGAGAACTTCAAAAGTATGGAAAAAATGTGTTGCTCGTTTATGGCGGTGGCTCTATTAAGAAAAACGGCATTTACGATGATGTGGTTAAAATACTCACCAATTGCGGCAAAACCATTGTGGAAGATGCAGGCGTTATGCCAAATCCTACGGTCGAAAAGCTGTATGAAGGCTGTGAACGGGCAAGAGCCGGAAAGGTGGATTTCATTCTGGCGGTAGGCGGTGGCAGTGTCTGCGACTATGCAAAGGCTGTATCAATTTCCGTTCATTGCAAAGAGGACCCGTGGGAGAAATATTATCTGAAATTTGATGATGTAGATAATGAAATTATACCTGTTGGCTGTGTTTTGACAATGGTGGGAACCGGCAGTGAAATGAACGGCGGTGCTGTCATTACAAATCATAAACAGAAACTTAAAATCGGTCATGTGTTCGGTGATAATGTATTTCCGAAGTTTTCTATTCTTAACCCCGTTTATACTTATACTTTGCCAAAGTATCAAATGGTGTCGGGAATTTATGATATTTTCAACCATATCTGTGAACAATATTTCTCAGGTGAAGATGATAACACCTCTGATTATATCATGGAAGGTTTGATGAAATCAGTTATTCACTCTTCACGAATTGCCATAAAAAATCCTACCGACTATGAGGCACGCAGCAATATTATGTGGACAGCAACTTGGGCACTCAATACACTTGTTGCCTGCGGAAAAGCCACTGACTGGATGGTGCATATGCTTGGTCAGGCGGTAGGTGCTTATACCGATGCTACTCATGGTATGACTTTATCGGCGGTATCTTTGCCTTATTACAAATTCATATTGCCTTATGGTGTACAGAAATTCAAACGCTTTGCTGTAAATGTATGGAATGTCAATACAATCGGTAAAACCGATGAGCAAATCGCACTTGAAGGTCTTGCCTCTATGGAAAACTGGATGAAAGAACTTGACCTTGTAACAAACACAGCCGACCTTGGCGTGACCGAAGATATGCTTGATGGTCTTACAGATGCAACATTTATTATGGACGGCGGATACAAAATATTGAACAAAGACGAAATTAAAGCAATCTTCAAAGAAAGTATGAAAAAAGATAATTATTGATTACAAGAACCTATGAAAGAAACAAAAATGTATAAGCGTTTTTTATATTCTTTGATATTGGTGGTTATGCTTTCCGCTTGCACTGCTGCACCAACACAGTCATCAAACACTGAAACTGAAAGTAAAACGGAAACAACGACAACAAGCATAGAGGAGGAAAATTCAAATATACAAGTAAAGACCATAGAAATTGTAATAAGTGGTAAAACATACGAAGTTGAACTGTATGATAACCAAACTGCGGAAGCGTTTATAAACCTTCTTCCAATGAGTGCAACAATGCAGGAACTGAATGGAAACGAAAAGTACTACTATCTGCCTGAAACTCTGCCAAGCAACGCAAAGACAATCGGTGAAATTAAAGTCGGAGATATTATGCTTTGGGGCGATAACTGTCTTGTGATTTTCTACAAGAACTTTCATACTTCATACCGTTATACAAAAATCGGCACTATTAAAAATATGGAAGAAATTGCAGCAGAAATGAGCAGTGAAGAAATCAAAGTATTTTTCCAAAAGTGAACATATACAAAAAATACAGCGTGAAAGACAGAAATGCTTTTCACGCTGTGTTTTTTATAATTTTTTCCACGCCTGTCATACCATAAAGCAAACTGTCTGCAAGAGAAAAATCCTATGGATTGCAGTTTAACAGTATGTAAGGAAAACAATCGTTTTCTGCGGCGAAATTTTTAGATTTTATGAATTGGTTTCCGCCAAACTTTTTGCAACGCTTGCGGGAGCTTCCTCATAGCGTACAAATGTAAATGTATGACTGCCCCGTCCTTGTGTTGCCTGACGGAGGAAAACAGCAAAGTCATTCATCTCTGCGGACGGCACTTCCGCCTCAATCGTCTGACTGCCATGTTCGGCGGGCTGCATACCCAAAACACGCCCACGGCGTTTATTGATTTCGCCCATAATATCACCCATACAACTATCGGGTACGGTTGCTTTCAAAACTCCGATAGGCTCTAAAAGTACGGGAGAAGCCTGCGGCATACCCGCCTTATATGCCAATGCCGCCGCCATTTTGAATGACATTTCGGACGAATCTACGGGGTGATAAGAGCCGTCATAAACGGTCGCTTTCAAGCCAACAACAGGATAACCCGCCAACGGTCCTTTTTTAATACATTCTCTCAGACCTTTTTCAATAGCAGGCAAAAAGCTCTTTGGTACGGAACCGCCGACAATTCTTTCGCCGAACTCAAAATCTGTTCCCTCAATCGGCTCAAATTCAATCCAAACATCACCGAACTGACCATGACCGCCTGTCTGTTTTTTGTGACGCCCCTGTGCCTGAACCTTTTTGCGTATGGTTTCTCTGTATGCAACCTTTGGTGTAGCCAATGTAACTTCAACACCGAATTTATTTTTCAATTTGGATACAATAACATCTAAGTGCTGTTCACCCATACCCGTCAAAATCATTTCGTGTGTTTCGGTATTATTTTCAAAACGAATGGTCGGGTCTTCCTCCGCCAAACGCAAAATACCTTGTGCGGCTTTTTCCTCGTTTCCCTTTGTTACAGGAGAAACCGCCATAGAGAAAGTCGGGGTTGGATATTCCACACGGTCAAGAATAACTTTTCTTGCGGGAGCGGCAAGTGTATCACCTGTGATTGACTGTTGAAGTTTCGGTACAGCACCAATATCACCTGCACAAAGCACCGCTGTATCCTCGGTTTTTTTGCCTTTAACGGTCAACACCTTTGAAATCTTCTCAACATTGCCTGTCCTCATATTAACTAACGGTGTATCGGCAGAAATCTTACCGGAAATGACTTTTAAATAGGATAGCTTTCCAACAAACGGGTCTGCCACAGTTTTAAAGACAACAGCCGCCGGTAATGCATCATCATTAACGGAAAGTTCAACGGGATTGCCGTCCGTATCTACTGCCAATTCCTCGGATTTATCCGCCGCACTCGGTGCAAGCCAAATCAAGCCGTTCAAAAGCTGTTCCACGCCATAGGACAACAGAGCATCACCGCAAAATACGGGACTGATTGTTCCGTTTTTAACGCCCTGACTGACACCGACAATAATTTCCTCAGGCGTAAAACTTTCGCCTGAAAAATACTTTTCAAACATTTCATCGCTTGTTTCCGCAACCGCCTCGCAAATAGCGGTTCTTAAACCTTCCAAACGGTCGCCCATATCGGGAATAGGTACATTTGTCACCTTGCCGTTGACATATTTATAGGCTTTATATTCCAAAAGGTTGACATAACAATCAGCCTGTCCGTCTACAATATAAGGAACAACAACAGGACAAATGGAAGGACCGAAAGAGGCTTTCAGATTTTCAAACACACGGTAAAATCTGGCACTCTCATCACACAGGCCATTAACAAAAAATACCTTTGTCAATCCTCTTTTTTCTGCCGCCGCAACGGCTTTTTCCGTACCGACAGTGACACCGTTTTTGCCCGATACCGTAACCAAAACAATATCCGCCGCACGAACTCCCTCATAAAGACCGCCTTCAAAATCAAACAGTCCGGGAGTATCTATCAGGTTAATCTTATTGTTTTTCCATTCAATCGGAGCAACAGATGCCAACACTGAAGTATGGCGTTTAATCTCCTCTGGGTCAAAATCGCAAACGGTATTTCCTTCATTGATTTTTCCCAAGCGGTCACTGCCGCCGCACATATAAATCATAGCCTCAGCCAACGATGTTTTACCTGAACCGCTATGACCTGCGATTGCAATATTATAAATATTTTTTGCAGAATACTGTTTCATCAACGGAAATCTCCTTTCGGTCTGTCAATTTGACATTCATGGATTTAATAAGCAAAAGATACAATAGTTTTCTTTCGCTTGCTATAAATTATATATTATTTGCACATAGATTACAACCGTTTTAGAACAAAAAAAATATTTTTGCTTTACGGTACAAAGTTTTAGCCTTTCCTTTGTGCATTATCACAAGAGTTTATTTTAAATATCTGCCTTAAATAAAAAATAAACTCTTGACATCTGATACTATGCATTGTATAATATTGTGCAAAAGGAGGTGTATTATGGATATCCAGCTTAAAAAGGGCTTGATTGAAATTTGCGTTTTGAAATGCCTGACTTACGGTGACAGTTACGGCTATGAAATTATCAATCGTATTGCCCCCTATATCGACATATCCGAATCGACACTTTATCCGATTTTGCGGCGACTGCAAACAGCCGGCTGTCTTACCTGTTACTCACAGGAACACAACGGACGGCTGAGAAAGTATTACTCCATTACCGAACAGGGACGGGAGCGTATTCGCAGCTTTTTGGAAGAATGGAAAAAAATGATTAAAATTTATGAATTTATTGCGGAGGATAATAATGACACAGACTGAATTTTTAAATCAACTTGAAATTCGCCTTGCCGGTATTCCCAAAGATGAACGGAACAAAATCATCGAATACTATACCGAAATTATCAACGACAAATTGGAGAACGGCGAAAGCGAGGAAAGCATTTTTCGCTCTTTGGGTTCTCCTGAAACGATTGCCCAAAATATCTTAGAGGAAAATGACGATACAACCAAAAACTTTGAAAAACCGAAAAAGTCAAAAAATATTGGTAAAATAATAGGCTTTTCCGTTCTTTTGCCGTTTATTATTTCCATGTTTGCTTTGTGGGGTGTTGTTGTTTTATCTTTTCTTATAGCCTCTTTTGCCTTTGCCGTCAGCGGTATCGGATTATTTATCAGCAGTTTCTTTCTTTTCTTCCAAAGTTTTATGGTTGGTTTGTGCCAAATCGGTTTCGGACTGCTTCTTGCCTCTATCAGCATATTTGCAGGTTACGGCTCCTGGCAATTTGCCAAACTGTACGGTCGGGCAATAAGAGGTATGTTCAGAAAATACACACGCATCTATGGAGGTGAATATCATGAAGAAATCTAAAAAAATCGTTTTCCTTTCTGCAACTCTCGGTTCTGTTCTCGGCATTGTCCTTATATCTATCGCTTTACTCAGCGTTAATTTTGATGTTCGCAATCTCGACCTCTGTGGCGAACCGCAAAAGATAACCAAAGAATGTGGTACAATGGACGATTTAAAAGATATTTGCATAGATTTAAGAAACAATATTAACATTACATTGTTAGGCTCTGACAAAAGTTCTAATATCCGTGTAAAGGAAAGTCCGGATGACAAAATTCATATTACATATTACACGACTGATTGCTGTTCCAAAAAACTTGAAACTGCAAATCAACAAATCTTTTTGCATGAACCGGACGCATTGATACACATAAATGCCAAGCAATTTACAAAGGGTATTTTTCACGGTGCAAAACAATGGGGTTTGGAAACCGTCATTGAAATTCCGTCAAGTCAGAT
>JBJEQG010000149.1:0-8990 GCA_051881635.1 Acutalibacteraceae bacterium | reverse complement strand
TCAATTTTGTATGTAAAACTGTCGCCGATTTCTTTGAGAAGAACAAGATTGATACTCTTGCCTGTACTCTTTTTATCGCCGTGTGTGGCTTTGGCAATTTCCGCATTGGAAAACTTTGATGTTGTGGGAAGATTGTATTTTTTCAACAGAGCGGAAATGCGTTCTGCTGTGCCGACTGCCGTTTGATTATGGCGTTCAGCGGCGGCGGTTATCAATACTGAACCAATGGAAACAGCCTCGCCATGTGTAATCGTCTGATAATTATGCAGTTTTTCAATCGCATGACCAAGTGTATGCCCAAAGTTAAGCAAAGCCCTTTCGCCTGTGTCACGCTCATCACGCTCAACAACATCACGCTTTATTGATACACATTCCGCAATAACATCATCAATAAAATCACGGACATTTTCATTTTCCAAACGCTCAAACAAGGATTTGCTTTTTATGCAGCCGTACTTGACAACCTCGCCCAAACCGTCAATAAAAAACTTTTCAGGCAATGTTTTTAAAGTTTCGGGGTCAATCAAAACCAAACGGGGCTGCCAAAAAGCACCAACCAGATTTTTTCCATAAGTCAGGTCAACACCTGTTTTTCCGCCAACGGAAGAATCAACCTGTGCCAAAAGACTTGTCGGAATCTGCACAAAATCAATGCCACGCAAATAAGATGCGGCGGCAAAGCCTGCCATATCTCCCGTAACACCGCCGCCCAAAGCAACAACAATGTCGGAGCGTGTCAGGGAATGTTCGGCAAAATGATTGTACATTTTTTCGATAGTGGATAAACGCTTTGATGTTTCGCCCGCTTCAAAACAGAACAATGAAACGGAAAATCCGTTGTTTTCCAAAGATTGTTTTATGGTATCCGCATAAATCGGAGCAACATTTGTATCTGAAACGATGACTGCCCGAATTGCTTTTGTCAGGGGACGGATATATTCTCCCGCTTGGGGGAGGATATTGTGTTCAATTAAAATATCGTAGCTTCTGCCGGTGTTGACATGAATTGTTTTCATTCTCCGAGTGCCTCCTTGATTTCCTTGCCCCTATGGAGCAAATTGGTGAGTTCTTCACGATTGCCTTTTTGAATGGCGTTTCGGATTTCCGTCATGTTCTCAATGAAAGTATCAATTTCCGAAAGCAGTGATTCTTTGTTTTCGATAAAAAGTTCCGACCACAGAGCAGCGTTGATGTTTGCAACACGGGAAACATCACGGTAACTGCCTGCCGAAAATCCTTTATGTTCTGGACAGCTTGGACTGAATACATAAGCACAAGCCAAAGCATGGGGGAGCTGTGAAGTAAAGGCAATCATACGGTCATGTTCTTCCGGTGTGGACAGGCGAACTGTGCCAAATCCCAAAACTTTGGAAAGAAATGACAAATAGATAACGGCAGACTGTGGAGCATCAGCCGGAATTAAAATATTGCTTGCCCCTTTGAACAAATCGGCGTCCGAAGCCGCAAATCCGTTTTTTTCCTTGCCTGCCATAGGGTGCATACCGATAAAAGTAAAGCCATAAGTTTTTGCGATTTCAAAAAGTCGGGGACAAATTTTTCCCTTAATGCCCGAAGTATCCGCAACGATACAGTGGGGTGGGATAAGTGCGGCATTTTTTCGTATAAATTCAACCGCCACTTCGGGAAAAGTTCCCAAAAAAATCAAGTCTGCTCTTTTTAAGTCCTCTGCCTTTCCGATTTCATGGATTGCTCCACAGGCCAAAGCCTCTTGGAGCGGTGCGGGACTTCTGTTTATTCCGATAATATGATAGTCGGTATATTTGGCGAGTGCTTTTGCCAAAGAACCGCCGATAATACCAAGACCGACAACGGCTACATTCACTTTTTACGCCTCCGCAGATAGTTTGTAGGCCTTTTGCATGGCATTGACACGACGCATAACAGTATCAAAGCGTTCAGGTGTAAGGGATTGAGCACCGTCAGAAAGAGCGTGGGCGGGGTCATTATGGACTTCAATCATAAGACCGTCCGCACCGGCAGCAACAGCCGCCAAAGCCATAGGCTCAACCAACCATGATTTTCCCGTAGCATGGCTTGGGTCAACGATAATGGGCAAGTGGGACAGCTTTTTGACAATCGGAACAGCCGATAAATCCAAAGTATTTCTTGTTGCGGTTTCGTATGTACGAATACCACGCTCGCACAGAATAACCTTGTCGTTTCCGCCTGCCATGATATATTCCGCACTCATAAGCCATTCTTCAATGGTGTTTGCCAAACCTCTTTTGAGCAAAATCGGTTTATCAATTTTGCCTAACGCTTTCAGCAATTCAAAGTTCTGCATATTTCTTGCACCAACTTGGATAATATCGACATCTTCAAACAATTCCAAATGGGCAATGCTCATAATTTCCGTTACAATCGGCAAGCCTGTTGCTTTTCCTGCTTTTTGCATAAGTTCCAGACCTTCGGCTTTTAATCCCTGAAAAGAATACGGTGAAGTACGGGGTTTGAAAGCACCACCACGCAGAACGGTTGCCCCTGCCGCTTTTACTCTTTGTGCAACATAGGTGATTTGTTCCTCAGACTCAATGGAGCATGGACCAGCCATTACACACAAAGAACCGTCACCGATTTTTGTGCCGTTAGAGAGAGTAATAACTGTGTTGTCGGGGTGAAATTTACGGTTTGCCTTTTTGTACGGCTCTTGTACACGACGGATACTTTCGACAATATCCTGTGCTTCCAAGCTGTCGATGTCAACGGAAGTGGTGTCGCCAATCAATCCAAGAACGGTAGACTCAACGCCAAACCATGTATTGACCTTTATTTGATGTTTACTTTCGATAGATGAAATGAGTTTTTCGATTTGTTCTTTTGTTGCTTTTGGTTTTAAAACAATTATCATGTCTAATCCTCCTAAAATAAAAATAAGGCGGAGTCATGATGACTCCGCCGAAAAAAGGTGCTGTTACAAACAATCGGTCGAAAAGGAAATGTCATCTTGACTTTTGGACATAAGCAGAAAAACCCATGCAAGATAATAATAGCATGAATGGGCGGTAAATGTAAATCGTTTTTCTGCATAATTTTCCACAAGATTTCACCTCTCAGATAAAATTGAACCGATAAGCTTATTATAACCTCTTTTTTTGATTTGTCAATACTTTAAAGCATAAAACTTTTAAAGTTTAAAGCATATAAGCTTTAAAGTAAAAATAAAATCCGCCGAAAATATCAAGCGGATTTATAAAGTTTAAGTTTTAAAAGTATCAGGCTGTTCCGTACCGCAGGGACAGGTTGTGATGTAAAGCTTATGTGCTTTTTTGCAGTTTGGACAAGTCCATTCTTCGGAATAATCAACTGTTTTTTTGTCAGATTGTTTTTTTGGAGAATTTTCAAAGTTCCAAAAGGGGCGATACTCTTTATGAGTTAGAGCAGTTAAATTTTCCGGTGTACTGTTTTTGGAAGGATTTTGGGCAATTTGTGCCAATATATCAACTTTTTCTTCAAGAGACTTGATTTTTCCTTTCATTTCGCCTACATGCCAAAGCGGAACAACAGAGATAATAAAGATAATAACCATTATTATAAACAAAAGAAAGTTTCCAAATCCCGTGAGAGCAAGGGAGAGCTTAAAGAAGATAATAATATCCCAAATAATCTCAATGATGCCAAGGATAACAGCTAAGACGGACATGCTTTTACCTCCATTTATTTTATTTTTACTATATTTTAACATCATTATAATAAAAAGTCAATATATTATAAATAATATTATGTGATTTATTTTTTAAATCTTAAATTATATTTGGTAACCGATTTATTGGATTTATTTTATTGGATATGGTTTTGGTTTTCCGTAGAACTGCCCTTGTATTCGCTGTGAAATATGCTATAATTATCAATAAACTATTAAGTTATTTATTTCCCAAAAGACTATTGTTCGCTATCGCTGATAAAGGAGGCTGTTTAGGTGGATATTCGGGTTGGAGATGTTTTGGAGATGAAAAAGACACACCCTTGCGGCGGAAAACAATTTGATGTTTTGCGTGTGGGTATGGACTTTAAAATTCGATGTAAAAAATGCGGGCATGAAGTCATGCTCCCGAGATTGAAAGTGGAAAAGAATATAAGAAAGGTTATTCGAGTTGAGGAACATTAGAACCGTCCAAAGAATAAAGGTCTATTTTAATTTTGGAGGTTAATTTTTATGTTTGAAAAAATAAAAGTGTTTGCGACACGCTATGAAGAACTTTCCAACCGTTTGTGCGACCCGACCGTTATAGCCGATAATGAAAAATATACGGCTGTTATGAAGGAATATAAATCCATAGAACCGATTGTACTCAAATATAAAGAGTACCAACGGACTTTGGAAAATATAGAGGACGCAAAGCTGATTTTGTCCGATGAAACTGCCGATAGGGAATTGCGGGAAATGGCAGACGAGGAACTGAAAGAAAATAAAACCCGTTTGGAAGAATTGAATGACGAAATCAAAATTTTGCTCCTGCCGAAAGACCCAAACGATGAACGAAATGTCATTGTTGAAATTCGTGGCGGTGCAGGCGGTGAGGAAGCCGCATTGTTTGCCGGTGTTCTGTACCGTATGTACAGTATGTATGCGGTAAAAAAAGGGTATAAACAGGAAGTTTTGTATGCCAACGAAACAGAACTTGGCGGCTACAAGGAAATCAGTTTCAGTTTGGAGGGTGTTGGTGCATATTCACGCCTTAAATATGAAAGCGGTGTGCATCGTGTACAGCGTGTTCCCGAAACGGAAACGCAAGGGCGTGTGCATACCTCAACGGTAACGGTTGCCGTTTTGCCCGAAGCTGATGATGTTGAGGTTGAAATCAATCCGAATGATTTGAAGATTGACACTTTTCGTTCAAGCGGTGCCGGCGGTCAGCATATCAACAAAACATCGTCTGCCATTCGTATAACGCATTTGCCGACAGGCATGGTTGTGGAATGTCAAGATGAACGCAGTCAATATAAAAACAAAGACAAAGCCCTTAAAGTTCTGAAATCCCGTTTACTTCGCATTGAACAGGAAAAACAGCATGAGGATATTGCACAGGCTCGCCGCAGTCAGGTCGGTACAGGTGACCGCAGTGAGCGTATTCGCACTTATAATTATCCTCAGGGGCGTGTGACTGACCATAGAATAGGGCTGACACTCTATAAAATCGAGGATATTCTGAACGGAAATATTGATGAAATTATTGATGCACTTATTACCGCTGACAGAGCCGAACAGTTAAATAGTCAAGAAGGGGAACAATAAATCATGGAAACAAAACGCCTGACAGTTGATGATATAGATATTGCCGCAGAGATTTTAAAAAGCGGCGGTTTGGTTGCCATGCCGACTGAAACGGTTTACGGTTTGGCGGCAAATGCCTATAACGGTGCGGCGGTTGCAAAGATTTTTAAAGCCAAAGGCAGACCAATGGACAATCCTTTGATTGTTCATATTTCCAACATAGAACAAATTAAGGACCTGGTTTCCGTTTTTCCCGAAAAGGCGAAAATTTTGGCGGAACGCTTTTGGCCCGGTCCTTTGACGATTATTATGCCGAAATCGGAACGGATTCCCGATGAAGTCAGTGCGGGACTGCCGACAGTGGCGGTGCGTTTTCCTGCCCACCCAATAGCACAGGCATTGATTTCAAAATCAATGCCGTTGGCGGCACCGTCTGCAAACTTATCCGGAAAGCCCAGTCCCACCACAGCCGCCCATGTTTGGGACGATATGAACGGACGCATTGATGCCGTTTTGGACGGCGGAGCGTGTGAAGTCGGTGTTGAATCAACAGTCATTACTTTGGCAACAGATGTTCCACGCCTTTTGCGTCCGGGAGGTATAACATTGGAGGAACTCAGGGCAGCGATTGGAGAAGTGGAACTTGATACAGCCGTACTCAATCCTTTAAAGAGCGGAGAAACCGCCGCAAGTCCCGGTATGAAATACAAGCATTATGCACCGAAAGCAAAGGTCATTTTGCTGAAAGGCAGCAGTCATGCTTATTGTACTTATGTTAATGCCCATGCCGAAAACGGGACAGCGGCATTGTGCTATGCAGATGAGCAGACCGCTTTAAAAGTACCTGTCATTTGTTTGGGGGCAGACAAAAATTATGAAGAACAAGCCAACAATCTGTTTGAAGCATTACGCCTGTGCGACAAGAAAAACTATCGAAAGGTTTATGCTCATTGTCCCGAAACAACGGGTTTAGGCTTGGCAGTCTATAACCGCATTATTCGTGCGGCAGGTTTTGAGGTGATTGACCTTGAAGAATGATAAAACCCTTTTCGTTGGTTTGACTGGGCAGAGTGGTGCAGGCAAAAGCACTGTTGCGGAATATTTTTCAAAATATGAGGATTGTGCAGTGATTGATGCCGATAAAGTGGCAAGAGAAGCTGTGAAAAAAGGGTCAAGTTGTTTGGAAATGCTTGCACAGAAATTTGGATATGATATAATAGACAAGGACGGCAATTTAAATCGGCGGCTTTTGGCACAAAGAGCCTTTGCCACACCCGAAAATACTGCTGTTCTAAATGGTATTACACACCCTTGGATTATAAAACGCACAAAAGAGATTGCAGACAGGTATAAACAAGACGGAAAACGCATAATAATATTTGATGCCCCTCAGCTTTTTGAAAGCGGCGGTGATGCTTTATGCCAGAAAATTATTGCCGTTACCGCTTCGGAAGATGTGCGTATGAAACGCCTTTTGGCTCGTGACGGTCTGAGTGCTGAGGAATTGCGTTCCCGTATGAAAGTACAGCATGACGAGGTGTTTTTCAAAGAAAAATCCGATTATATCATTGACGGTGCGGGAACATTGGAACAAACGGAACAACAGACCGCCATGATATTTGACCGACTTAGGTTGGCTCTTGACAAATAGGGGGGATTGTTTGAAAATTTTTGTTAAAAAAATTATTCCGATATTGATTGCCATTCTTTTGTTGGTTGGTTCGGCATTCGGACTGAAAATGGCATATCAGGCATATCAATATGCCTCCTATCCGTTGAATTATGAGGATACGATTGCGGCGGTCTCTAAAAAATATAATGTAGATGAAGCACTGATTTGCGGTATAATAAAGACGGAAAGCAATTTTAACCCCAATGCGGTTTCTCAGGCGGGTGCAATCGGAATTATGCAAGTTATGCCCGCAACTTTGGAGTGGATGCAGTACGCCTACCGTGACGGAGAAGAAACGGAAAAAGAACTGTATAATCCCGAATTTAATATAGATGTCGGTACACAGGTCATGTCCGTTCTGCTTGAATATTATGACGGTTGTCTTGAAACGGCAATTTGTGCTTATAATGCCGGTTTGGGAAATGTAGACGAGTGGCTTGAAAATCCCGAATATTCACATGACGGAAAGACGCTTGACAAAATTCCGTATCCGGAAACCCGAAATTATGTTCAAAGAGTGATTACCAATAAAAATATGTATAAAACGCTTTATTTTTCGGAAAGCGAATAAAAGTGAAACAGGAGCGATGACTTATGTCTAATATAAGTGAAGAAAAGAAAGAAGAATTATCCTTGAAAGATAAACTGTTGGCAAAAAAAGAAAGCGGTGCAAAGACTTTGAGTGAAGAAGTTATTGCACAGGCAGACGCTTTCTGCGAGGATTATAAGGCTTTTTTGAATCAGTCCAAAACCGAAAGAGAAGCTGTCAACTATGCGGTTGCGGCGGCGGAACAGGCAGGTTTCACGCCTTATGACTGCAAAAAGCACTATAAAGCAGGTGACAGGGTTTATCTTAACAACAGAGGAAAATCCGTTATTTTGGCGGTTATCGGCAAGAACGGCACTAAAAACGGCGTAAAGCTCGGTATCGCTCATATCGACTCGCCCCGTATCGACTTAAAGCCGACACCGTTATACGAGTCAAGCGATATGGCATTCTTTAAGACGCATTATTATGGCGGCATTAAAAAATATCAATGGATGACCATTCCGTTAGCTTTGCATGGTGTTGTTGTTAAGAAAGACGGCAGTGTTGTGCCGGTTGTTGTAGGCGAAAAAGATGATGAACCATGTTTCTGCATTACGGATTTGTTGCCGCACCTGGCAGATGAACAGGTTAAAAAACCGATGTATCAGGCTATTGCCGGTGAGGATATGAATGTTTTAATCGGTAGCCGTCCCTTTAAAAAAGATGAGGAAAGCGAAAGCGTAAAGCTGAACATCATGTATCTTTTAAACGAAAAATACGGCATTACGGAAGAAGATTTCTTTTCTGCGGATTTGACTTTTGTTCCCGCACATAAGGCAAGAGATTTGGGTTTTGACAGAAGCATGATTGGCAGCTATGGGCATGATGACCGTGTTTGTGCATACCCTGCCCTGAAAGCGGTGTTGGATACCGAAATGCCCGAGAGTACGGTTATTACGGTTTTGGTTGACCGTGAGGAAATCGGCAGTGACGGCAATACGGGAATGAAGTCATCATTTGTTCCTGACTTTATAGCTGATTTGGCAGAGGCTGACGGCGAGGCACTTCGTCATGTTTTGGCAAAGAGCAGTTGTCTTTCCGCTGATGTCAATGCCGCTTATGACCCGACTTTTGCGTCGGCATACGAGGCCGCTAACTCAACCTATATCAACCGTGGTGCGGTTCTGACAAAATATACAGGCAGTCGTGGCAAAAGCGGTACTTCCGAAGCGTCTGCGGAATTTTTAGGCAAAATCAGAAAAATCTTTAATGACAACGATGTTCTCTGGCAGACAGGCGAGTTAGGAAAGGTTGACGGCGGCGGCGGCGGTACAATCGCTAAATTTGTTGCCAATTTGAATGTTGATGTTGTTGATTTGGGTGTTGCTGTTTTATCCATGCACGCTCCGTTTGAAGTTGTATCAAAAATAGATGTTTATATGCTCTATAAAGGCTTAAAAGCATTCTATGCCTGATTTTCGTAGAAAAGATGTGCATATCAAGTACCAAAAACAGTGGTAAAAAAATACTGCTGTTTTTTGGACTATTTGACGGTT
>JBJEQG010000148.1:0-2006 GCA_051881635.1 Acutalibacteraceae bacterium | reverse complement strand
TTATATAATGAAAGGACATGAAAACCATGAAAATTTTTGAAGGTAATGTTGTTGCGGAGAAGAATATCAAAATCGGTATTGTTGTGGCTCGTTTTAACGAGTTTATTACATCAAAGCTGTTGTCCGGTGCGGTTGACGGCTTAAAGCGTCATAATGTACAGGAAGATGACATCAGTGTTGCATGGGTGCCGGGAGCATTTGAAATTCCGCTTGTTGCAAAGAAAATGGCGGAAAGCGGCAAATATGATGCTGTTATTTGTTTGGGAGCTGTGATTAGAGGAAGTACAAGTCACTATGATTATGTATGCAATGAAGTTTCCAAAGGCGTAGCAAGTGTTTCCATGAGCAGCGGAATTCCCGTTATGTTTGGTATTCTGACAACGGAAAATATTGAACAGGCGATTGAGCGTGCAGGAACAAAGGCAGGAAACAAGGGATATGATTGTGCTTTGGGTGCGATTGAAATGGTCAACCTTATGCGTTCAATGAGTGAATAATATTTTAAATCAAATGAGAAACCGTCATAAATGTTTGGGCATTTATGACGGTTTCTTTTGTGTCTGCTTAAATTTTAAAAATAATTATAAATAACAGCGTGGATTTTTGGGAGGGTGTTCGTATATATTCATGAAAGCACAAAAGAGTGCGAAAATAAAAAATAAACATTTAAAGGAGATTTTAATTATGATAATGAAAAAAACATTAACAAAGGTAACATCAATTTTTATGGCAGCGTTGTGTGCATCGGCAGTTGTTGTTGGAGGTTTTACAACGGCTTCGGCGGCATCAGATAACTCAATCGGTATTGTTGTAGTTACTGAAATTGAAACAGAATCCCGTATTCCTGTTATTATCAAGTCGGTAGATATGGACGGCAGAATTGATTATGGTAAGGTTGAAATTTCAGGCAAGCTTATTGCAGGTTATGACAAATACGGCAAGCCGGTTTATGAGGAAAATGATTATGAGTACA
This sequence comes from Acutalibacteraceae bacterium, assembly GCA_051881635.1. Lineage (GTDB taxonomy): Bacteria > Bacillota > Clostridia > Oscillospirales > Acutalibacteraceae > JBJEQG01. The sequence goes on along the minus strand of JBJEQG010000148.1, from coordinate 1,033 downwards.
CAACAAAGCTTGCAAGAAGTAATACAATTCTCGCAAAGCTTCCCGCAAATATTGACTGCAAAACCGTAAAAATCAATGTAGGTTATGAAGGTATGGGAGCAAGCAAAAACCATAACAGTATTGTTTCATACAGTTTAGATGAAGATGTTGAAAAGATTATGATTAAGATGGAAGGCTTTACAAAGTGGTGGGGCGGCTACCGTGTAGAAGGCAGTATCTTTGTTGATGGCCGTACAGTTCAGGTTGGCGAAGGCTAATCAATCACCTTTATAAATTTAGAAATTATAAGTTTGGAAATAAAACAGAAGATAATCGAAAACTTCCGCTTTGATTTATTCAGGGCGGAAGTTTTTATTGTATAATAGAAAATTTTAAAGAAATAATTATGAATAATAGCGTGGATTTTTGGGAGGGTGTTCGTATATATTCATGAAAGCACAAAAGAGTGCGAAAATAAAAAATAAACATTTAAAGGAGATTTTAATTATGATAATGAAAAAAACATTAACAAAGGTAACATCAATTTTTATGGCAGCGTTGTGTGCATCGGCAGTTGTTGTTGGAGGTTTTACAACGGCTTCGGCGGCATCAGATACTAAAATCGGTATTATTATAGTTACAGATGTTACATCGAAATCCCGTATTCCCGTTACTATTAACGCTGTGGATATGAACGGCAGAATTAATTATGGCAAGGTTACAATTACAGGCAAACTTCTTGTAGGTTATGACCTGATTGGCAATCCGGTTTGTGAAAAAGACGATTATATATATACAACAAAACTTACAGGAAGTAAGACAATTCATGCCGAACTTCCCGCAAATATCGACTGCAAAACCGTAAAAATCAATGTAGGTTATAATGGCATTGGAGCAAGTAGAAATCACGACAGAATTGTTTCATACAGCTTAGACAAAGATGTTCAAAATATTGTGATTGACATGGAAGGCTTTACAAAGTGGTGGGGCGGCTATGGTGTGGAAGGCAGTATTTCTGTTGATAACCTTGTAGTTCAGGTTGGTGAAGGCTAAA
>JBJEQG010000147.1:0-2031 GCA_051881635.1 Acutalibacteraceae bacterium | reverse complement strand
TTTTTCTTTTTAAGGTTGTAGCTTTAACTTTCATTTTGAAAACCCCTTTCGTTTTGTGCTTTCAGTTATATATACGAATGAACGAAACTTTTTCCACGCAAATATATTTCAGTATTTTATAAAAAACAAATGGTACAAGGGCTTTTGCCACTGTACCATTTGTTTGTCGATATTATTGATTGTCCCGTTTCTTTGAAAATTATTTATTACGCCTTGTCTGTGGGAGTTTTAGCACCGTCATAGCAATAGAATAATGTAGTTTGTTTATGGTCAAAGTCTTTATTGTTTGTCCATACTCTGCCTTCAACATAATATCCTAACCAAGCTTTTGTTGAGCCTTCAAGTTCTAATTGAAGATTGGTAATGTTTGAACCGGCTTTTGAAAGATCATAAGTTCCATACTTGAAAGGATCCTTACATGTACCACTATAATCAAATGTAATTTTTGTTGTCGATAAATCAAGGTTTGCGGGGAGCTTTAAGTCTGATTTGTTTGTTCCGCTGAGGCTTACTTCTGTTGAGTAGTTTTCATAAATTGGTGTGCCGTCCGCATTGTAACCCTTTATTAGTTTGCCTTCAATTTTAAATATGCCGTTATCAATTCTACCGTTCATACCATAAGCCCTTAAAGTAACATCTACACCTTCCTTTATGGTTGTAGTTGTTTCAGTATAATCCGTTACCATTGTTGAAGAGGCTTGTTTGCCGTCTTTAAGATATCTTGTTGAGTATGAAATGGGTGCGGCACAGGTGTTTTCAGTAAATTTATTCTCTGATGATACAGCCTGGATAAATTCATCAGCATTTTTAACACTAAGATATTTGCCTGATTCGCCTGCCTGACCGCCAAGTGCAAAGACTGTAAATTCACATTCGTCAAGAACTTCCTGATATTTTGAATCAACTTTAACATTTAACTTTGCAGCTTTGCTTGCTGCTTCCAAAGCTGCTTTGATTTCTGTTTCCGAACGGCTTGATGAGATATTTACATAGACCATTCTGCCATAATCAACAGATGAAACCATAACCGGCGGATTTTCCTCATTTATACCCTCGTTTTTCAAATCATTTACGGTTACATTTTTACCGAATGCTTTTCCGCCTTTTTGAACATCGGCACCTACTGAATAATAGACTTGCTTGTAGCTCATAATTATTGATTTCTTTGTTCCTTTATTTATGGCACTGAAATCTATTTGAAGTTTGTCGATAATATCTGAGGAAATTCCCAAAGACGCTTCAATTTGTTTTTTGCTGTTTGCAGCCGTCATTTTGTAGCTGATTTGTGCAGGAACATCTTTTCCGTCCCATCTTGAAACAAGCTCTTTAATAGCGTCTTCAACATTTCCGGCCTTTGACGGGTCAACTTCAACATATGAATTTCCGTTTACACCGATATTATGGATTGTGAGATTTGTTTTGCTTCTTTCAATGTCAATCGGTGACGGGTTGCCATTGGCAAGGTCCGAATTACCTAAAAGCAAAGCTCCCGGATATGCAACGCTATTGATATTGTTAATGATTGAGAATGATGAAAGGCTGTTTTTTTCTGTAGTGCATTTTTTATGAGAGATTACATAGAACTTACCATTAACCATTTTTGTTTCAATGCTGTCGGAAACATTTTCACCTTTTCTTGCAAGTACAGCGTCCGAGTCAAAACTCATTCCTCTGATGTAATTATCAACACTTGTATCTGCTGCCTGAACTGATGATGATATGGAAGTGGGTGTATCAGGGCTTGCTGCAAAAGCGGTTGTTCCCATTCCTACTACTGATGTTGCACAAACCATTGCTGCCAGAATCGCTGCTACTCTTATTTTCATTGTTGTTGTTTTCATAATTGATTACCTCCAAATTTTTGTATTTGTATTTTTATTTTTATTTTAGCACTTTTTGTTTTTTGTGCTTTCACTGATATATACGAACCAGTTTAGCTTTTTCCACGCTGACTTTAAAATTTTTTTGATTTTTTTAATTCTCTCGGTCAGTGTTTCTTGTGCTTTCAGTTATATATACGAATGAACGAAA
>JBJEQG010000146.1:3224-9459 GCA_051881635.1 Acutalibacteraceae bacterium | reverse complement strand
TAGTCAATGTTTAAACTATATATGCCGCAAGTGTACCAATCAAACAAAAAACAGGGAAAGAACCAAAAAAGCGGTTATTTCCCTGTTTTTATATAATTTTTAACGGTAATTCAAATCAATAAGCAAATCTGTTCCACTGACGGCAGTTCCTTCCGCACCTGACGGGTCATATAAAAGACTTTTACTGTCAAAAACAACACCGTCCAAAACATCTTCGTCCAAACCGCTGTACTTCATTGCGTCTGCAACCGTTGCCGTTTTGGCATACTGATATTTTTTGATATAGGAATCTGTTTTATTTGGAACAAGCATGGAAGAACCGTCTGCCCTTGTGAAGTTTGATGTATTGATTATACCACTGGCAATGCCGTCATAGAATTGCTGACACGCCGTATTTAAAGACTGTACATTTGTTGCACCCTTGGCATTTGTCGCCGAGCTGATAAGACCTGTAACCATAGGAACAGCTATGGCAGTCAAAACGGCAATAACCGCAATAACAACAACCAATTCAACCAATGTAAACGCTTTCTTTGATTTCCAATAACTTTTCATAATTCTACCCCTTTCATCTTATACGATTATTTATAAATTCCACAAGTTTCACTGTTTGCCGAATCGGCAGATGTTTAACCGTATGACAAACCTTTGATTCAAAAAACAAGTGGATTTTCACATCGCAAGTTCCTGCTCTGCGTTGAAATATATTTTGTTGAATATTGATATACTGTATCTTCTCATAAGGAATAATAAACTTTTTGGAAGTCAATGCTTTATAACCGCAGGCAATAACCGCCTGTTCATTTACGGCAAGCATTGACTGTTTATAGGACAACAGCCGAAACAAAATCCACCATATAAGTGGAATAAGTGCAAACAACAATATTGTCCAAATCAAACTGCTGACAACATCAAAAAAACTGAAAATCGTAACGCATACAAGCACACCGCCTGTTATACAGCTTGGAATAAGAATATAACTTTTCCATGAACGCTTTGCGGGACGAATGATTTTCCGTTCCTCCGTCAAAATCGGCACTAATGCATGAATACTTCGGTTCATTCGGTTTTTTTGTTCTGCAACAACAATCAAACTTTTGTCGCCCTTATCCTTGCCAAAACCTACCGTAAAAATGGCTGCACTGTACAATTTAAACAATGCCATTGTTAAGGTTTGGTTTATGGAAAGGGCAGCTATATCATCAATTCTTGTGATATAAACACTTTTATCAAACAACCCCCTTGAAGTCACAAGATAACTCCCCCGACAGTATGAAGAAAAATTAGCATATCTGGAAAATTGAATGAGCATTGCCACTGCCCAGCCGAAAATCAAAACATTGGCAACAGTTGCCGCAACCGGCGGCAATCCCAACGCTACAAGCTGTAATTGTACATTAAAAGTTTCATAGAACATTTCCTGAAATTTCTCGCCCAAAATACTTCCGATACGGGAAATAAACGGTGCGATAAACAAAAGCCCCGTTCCGGGATTTGACCATGATGCTGACATTAACGCCATACGGAAATTGCCTGCACGGTAAACAAAACCTGTTTTTTTATCGGGACGAATACTTTTAAAAAAGTTTCCCAATTTTTTTAGGGAAATCCAAAAAGAAACATCAGGTCTTTTTCGTCCGCCGGCTGATGTATCAAAACTTATTTTGACCGCACCAGGAAATACCGCCCACCACCTCTTTTTAATGGCAAATACATGGACTTTATCATAGTCAATGCAAAAATGGCGTTTAATCAAAACTCCGGAGCGGATATAAATTCGTTTGTCCGTATAATAATACTTCAAACCGTTATAATTGGCAAATGCAAAAAATATGACGGCAAAGGCATAAACGGCACTTAAACTCATACTGCCGATAATTTCTATGATATTGTCGGGACGGTAGAGGATTTGCTGTATTACGGGCAAAGCCAAAAGAATAACCGAACCTTTTAAATAAGATGTTACCGTCAAAGGGTGTGTGCGTTTGTAATATTGTTCCTCTGTGTGTTTGGAATTTTTTCTATTCATTCTCGTTTTTAACCAACACTTTCCGCAGTTTTTCGGCATTATTTACATGAATATCACGAATATACTCCTGTGACCCCGCCGTCAAAATCAAAACGGACGCCAAGCCGAACAACCGCTGTAAAGGACCTTGCACCAAAACACAATATTGTATTCTGTCCATACGGATATGAATATTTTTATGAAACAAAACACCTTTTTGAATAAAAATTTCCTGCAACGAAAAACCATAGACATAGCTTTTATACAGATATGGAAAATATAAAAACATCAGCACCAAATAAATCGCCAATGTACCAATTCCAAAAATAATGGCTATAATATTTGAAAACACAAAGAATACACCGCAAATAAACGCTGCCGCTATAAGCAGCAAAGTCGCACGAACCCTCCATAAAATCACAGCACGCTGCGGTAATGTTTTCTTATCCAGCACATTCACCTCTTTTCAGAGCCGCTTGTTTTATGGTATATATTATATATTATAGAATATCATTTTGTGATTTTCAATGTTGTGTATGCCAATTATAACTTCACTTTTCTTTTAATTTTTGTGTAAAACATACATTAAATCGTTTAAAATTCCAATAAACAAATTTAACCTAACCTTTTGCTTCTTTCATCTGCTGTCGGCACTAAATCTACCATATTATAGTACTTTGCAATTTTCAGAGCATTCATAAACTCATTTTTTGCCTTAGCGTCATAAGTTATATCAAACCCTGTCAGCTCCTTGATTTTATCAATCCGATAAATCAGCGTGTTTCTATGAATCATCAGCGTAGATGCCGTTTTAATCAGATTGCAGTTGTTATCCAAATAGGCGTCCAATGTACATATATAATTGGAACGCCCGTTTTTATCTTTGTCTGCCAAAGGTTGTAATATACTTCGGCAATAAGCCTTGACTGCCTCATCATTGTGCAGATTGATAAACAATCGTAAAAATCCGAGTTCATCATAATTCTGTACGGAAACCGACTGAAATGAATATCGGGCTAATTTTCCCGCTGTTGCCGCCTCATAAAAACTTTTTGAAGTATTCTCCGTTGTGCAAAAAGTTCCGCTAACCCCAAGATAAACCGAACAGTTCTTATGGTCTGCCGAAAATTTTTCCGAAATATCTGACAAATCCGCAATCATACGCTTTTTTTCCTCATCGGAAACAACCGTTATATAGCACAAAATTTTATCTGAACGAATAATGGAAACCGCTTTGCCGTCCCTGTGCGTCATGCCAACCTGTATATCCTTTTGTAATGCTTTCATAAGGGACTCTGTTTCTGATTTCCCGTAATCCATACCGTACACGCCGAACTCCGCAATAAAACCGCTCTGAGAGGTATCAATACCGCAGGCTTTACCGATTTTCAGTATCGTATCATCATTTTGTTCCTGACCGTACATCAATTCAAAAAACAAACGGTAAATGTTCCCCTCCGCATTTTGACGGCTGATAATGCGGTCAATCACTGAACGGACGGCTGTTTCCAAATCATCATTTTTATCCATAAAAAACAACGGCAAATGAATCATGTTGCAATAATTGGACAGCATAATATCCGTATTTTCCGTTGCCAATCCCCGTAGTACAACCCCTGATGCCGTACACGCCCGACATTGTTTCAAAAAGTCCAAAATTTCCGTTACGGTCAAACCCTCAGCGTTAAAGAACACCAACTCTCCGCCATAAATTTTCCCCTGAACGGACTCAGACAAACAGACATACGGTCCTGTTACCGAATTATTAAGTCCTGAACGCCCGCCAACCAACTTCATTCTTTTGAAACAGTCCAACTCCATGAGTTCTTTGCACATCATTGTCATAAAGCAACCCGTCCTCCCCTTTTTTATCCAACACACAGCCCGAAAAATAAAAAAGGCGTCATTGGACACATGGTCCAACGACACCTTTGTCTTTCATTCTAAAATATCAATTCTATTCTATCATATTTTTTTCCGGTTGTCACTACTTAAAACGCTGAAATTTGATAAAAATTGATTATCCGTCCTTATGTATTCTGACTTTTTCTCTTGTTCAGCACAAAAAGGATAATGCCCCATACCGCCGAAACTATAATGGTTGTAATGATAACTGTCGGAAATACGGTATTGTTCTCCGCTGGTTTTTCTTCCCCTGTTGCCGTTGACGGTTCTTTCTTCAATTTCTCCAAAACCGTTTTCAGTACCTCTGCCTGTTGGTTCAACTTTTCCTGTGACGGGTTTTGTTTATGCAAAAGGGCGTCCGTATCTTCCAACGCCGTTCCCAATGCCGCAATATCCTCCGTAAAATATGCTTTTGCCTCGTCAAAAAGGGACTGTAATTCTGTTTTATCGGATTGTTCCACGCTATAAGTCTGCCATGAACCGCTGTAATAAGCACGACTGCCGTCACCGCTTTGGTTACTGTTCAAATCTATAACATAAACGGCGGTTTCCGTTGGCAATTCGGTAATATCGACTGTTTGGGCATAATCCTGACCGTCATCAAAAATAATGCTTGCATTACATGAAACGGTTGCCGTATAAATACCGTCCCGATATTCCTCCATTGCCATTCCCGGCCAAGAGGTTTCGCCGTTCTTCGTATTCCATACATGAATATACGGTGTTGTCCAGTTGACAACCGTATTATCAAAATAAACCGTTACTTTCATATATTGTTTCATATCTTCAATGGCTTTTTGTTTGATTGTCGTTGCTTTCTCCACACTTTCCGCCGCATCAATATCCGTCAAAGCCTGTTCCTTTATTTCGGTAATCTTATCATAATCCGAACCCGTATCATAGTTATTTACCGTTGCAAAAAACGCCTCCAAACTGTTTTTTACTTCGGTTTTCGCCTCATCAAGCGGTAAAAACGCTGTTGATATAAACTCCGTCCTCTTGGAAATAAAATTCTTTAAATAAGCAATATTTTCCTCGTGTGTTGTGCCGCTGTTTACCAAAAGATTGTCCGTCAGTTTCCAACGGGTATAATTCATCTTTACGGAATCAGCAAAAGAACTTTCATAGCTGTCGATACTTTGAACGCTTTCAGTATTCCGAGCCTGTTCGCCCAAAATCACATGAATAGCGGGCAAAAATTCTTCTTTCCATATTTCAGTTGCTCTCTGCACAAAATCCTCATGCTGATACATCGCCGCAAACAGAGTCAATGTTCCTTTTTTCATTGTATTATTTGGAGCAATCGCCGCCCATAATCCCTCAGGATTTGACAAATCATAATACTGCCCGTTTGCGTCCTTGCCCCACAAATTTCCAAGAGCAACATCAAAATCCCATGCCGGTCCTGCCGTCAGCTTTCCGCCGTTGCTGTCCGTATCTTTATGAAAGAAACAACTTGTAATACAGGAATCCACATTTTTTGACAATTCCTGTATCAAATACATTTTAACGCAGGAATCCAAATCGAAATAATCGGTATAATATTTGCCCTCACTGTTATATCCGTCTGCACTATATACGGCATTTTCCGCCGCCTGAACATAATTTTTGATATATTGTACCTGTTCCACAGAGGCATATTCGGGACTTTTTATGTCAACGCACTGTTTGAGCGTTGTTTGAAAACATGAAACACCGTTTTGGTTACTGTTATACTCCAACAGATAACCGCCTGTAATGTCCGTTGGATTATTGGGAATATTATAGGCGTGTGTTGTTCCTGAAGTGTACTTTGAAAAAGTGGACAAATCGTCAACACTGTTTGCTTCCTCAGTCAGCTTTTCCAAATCCGTAATATTTACAACATCGTTTTTCCCCAATTCAACCTTTTGGCAAAGCTGATAAACGCCCAAATATTCGCCGTTAATATATAAGTCGATAAAAGAGGATTTGATTGAATACCGTAAACCGACCGTATCCGCCAAATCATAGGCGAGCTTATTCCGCATTTGTGTCGGTTCCTGTGCATTTGCAAGGAGAACCCAATGTTTGCTCTTGCCCATATCCAAAAGGTTGGTTGCCTTATCCAACTTAATGTTATATGGCTTTTTGTTAAGGTTCCATGTGGTATTGCCACGCCCCTTAATTGTCGCTAAATTACCGTCATATTCAACCGTACCGTCCGGCTGTACCAAAATCATTGTGCCTGTTTCCTTATAATCCTTGTTTGAATGGATTTTATCCAGACTGCCGCTTGCCGTTACAATGAACATTGACGGAATATCACTTGCTTTCATAACACATAAGGTATAGGTAGCATTA
>JBJEQG010000146.1:0-3124 GCA_051881635.1 Acutalibacteraceae bacterium | reverse complement strand
AAAAGCATAAGCATAACCAAAAAAAGACTTGTCCACTTTCGTTTCATTTCTGTTCCTCCCCGATTTAAATTTTCTTTTATCATATTACCATATTCCTGAAATTTTGGCTATTAACCATATTGCCAAAATACAAATACAAATTCCGTCAAACTCCCCAAAGAATTTGTCACTAAAACCTGTCTTTGAATAAAAATACCAATTTTGCCCTCAATCTTACATTTTTTATGTAGAATTACCAAATTGACGAAACGGAAATTCGGCGGTAAAATGATAATATATTTTGAAAATAAGAAAGAAAGACGGATTATTATGAATCAAACACAAGAGAATGTTCTGATGCTCTCCTCATTGTCTGTATATAACGGCATTTTTAACCGTACCGTTCCAAACTCCTATTTTGAACTGTTGGCGGCATGGGATAAACCGCCAATCGAGTTCACTCAAAAATGGGGACATTTTTTTGCCCTTTTGTGTGAGCGTGGTTTTGCCGATAATCTTTCGGGTTGCATTACAGAAGCGGCACTTTTTGACGAAAATGCCTTTTCAAAAGCGGCGGCGGCACATAAAGCGGATACACTGTCCCCGACAATACGCAAGGCGGTTGAGCGTGATGTTGCCGCTATCAAACAGGCGGCATTACTCTCCCCTGAACAGATTTTGCGTGATTACGCCTATATAGAACAATTAGGTCCGATTGCCGACAGCCTTCCCCGTTGGCAATGCGGAACGGTTGAGGAAATATTTGCTGAAAACGATAACTGTTTTGACCGTCTGGCACAATATTACAGTAAAAACGGCTGTGGTATGTTCGCACGATACAAGGCATTTATTTGGAGAAACGGCAATATCGAACCCGTTATTCACCCCGATACCATTCAGCTTTCCTCACTCAAAGAATATACCGTTCCCCGTGACCTTGTTGTCAATAATACGGTTGCGTTTTTGAAAGGTATTCATTGTAACAACTGCCTTTTGTACGGCGATATGGGTACGGGAAAGTCTTCAACGGTAAAGGCAATTCTGAACGAATATTACAAAGACGGACTTCGCATGGTTGAAATGCCAAAAGACCGTTTGGGAGATTTTCCGCTGTTGGTTGAAAAAATCGCCGCTTTGCCGTTAAAATTCATCATTTTCATTGATGACCTGTCCTTTTCAAGTGATGACAAAAGCTATGCACAGCTTAAAGCCGTTTTGGAGGGCGGATTGGCAGCCCGTCCGAACAATGCCCTGATTTATGCGACCTCAAACCGCCGTCATTTGGTTAAGGAGGTTTACTCTGACCGCAGTGATGACCTCCACGCTAATGACTCCATGCAGGAAACACTTTCGCTTTCCGACCGTTTCGGTTTATCCGTCAATTTCAGCAAACCCGACAAGAAAGAATATCTTGAAATCGTCCGCAGTCTTGCAAAAGAAAGAGGACTTTCCATTCCCGTTGAAGAATTGGAGCGTGGTGCGGAACAATGGGCTATTGAAAGAGGCGGGCGTTCTCCCCGCTGTGCAAATCAATATATTTCCATTACCGAAGCCCGCATGATAACAAATCCCAAAAATACATCTGACGGAGGGACATTATGAAAAAAATCAAAAAGATACTGCTCTCTGCTTTGACGATAACGGCACTTGTTTCCGCAATGCTCTTTACAAGCGGCTGTTCGTCAAACAGTGAATATCCCGTAACTTTGGCAAGCTACACTTTTACATCTCAGCCAAAATCCGTTGTTTGCCTTAATGACTCCGTTGCCGATATTATTTTGGCTTGCGGTTATGGAGAGAAAATTACAGCCCGTTCAGACGAATGTACTCAGGAAACATTATCGTCCACCCGTTCTGTCGGTTCAGCCGCAAAACCCGATGTCAACGAAATCAAAAAACTGAACCCCGATGTTGTTTTTGCCGACAAAACATTGGGCGAAGATGTGCGTTTACAGCTTAAAAACGCTAACATCACCGTTGTAACGCTTGTTCCCGCCTCATCAACTGAGGAGCTTTCCGTTCTGTACGGCAATATTGCCGCTATTCTTGACGGCAACAATACAGGGCGTTCCGTCGGAAAAGACAAAGCAGAAAAATTATCCCTGACTTTGAGCGATCTTCAAAGGATTGTTCCCGAAAATAATGTTGCCGTAACAGCGTGTTATCTTTATGATGTTAACGGCACAGCGGAAACATCAGCCACTTTTGGCGGCAAACTTTTCGATTATGCCAATATCCTGAATGTTTGCACCACTGAGGAAAGTTCCAAAGACATAGAGGCTTTGAAATTATCCAATCCGCAATATATTTTCTGTGACACAGGTGTAAAGGCACAAATCGAAAGCAATTACCAATTCAAAGACTTGAAAGCCGTTAAGGACGGAAATGTTTTTGAATTGCCCGCAAAATACCTTTCCCGTCAGGGAAACAGCCTGACGGAAGCACTGTCATTTATTATCGAAACGGTTTATGAAGTTTCCGGCACTTCAAATAACACCAATGAAAACAGCAAAAATGAAGAAAGCTCCAAACCCGAAAGTTCCATAGCGGAAAATTCAACCCCCGAAAATTCCAAAACTGAAAGTTCCGCACCGCAAAATTCAGAACCCGAAAATTCCGAATCAAGTTCCGTATCCGTAAAAGCTGATACAACCCTTGAAATCACCCCCGATTTATCAATTTCTCTTTATGACAATACGGAAAATGTATCTATCCTCCAAAACAGACTGAAATATTTAGGCTATTTTGATGAGGACATTACAGGGTACTATGGAAATATGACGGGAGAATCCGTTTTGAAATTCAAGCAAAACAACAATATGACCACAGACGGAAATACACTGAACAGTAAAGAATTGGATATTATGTTCTCCGAAAATGCCATTCCTGCTGAGGGTTTCCCGAAAGAATAAAACAATAAAAATCTGTCCTTTCATTTGGTTGATGTTAACCCGATAGCTTCATTATACCAAATCAAGGGCAGATTTTTTATTTTTCATCGAACCAATGCCGTAAATGCATTTTGTACATTCGTGCAGATATTTTGCCATTTTTGGGAATAATATCGAAAATCATTAAAGAAATATCCGTTAAACATACATAATTACAGTTGAAATAAATAAAAAGATATGATAAACTGTACTTA
>JBJEQG010000145.1:0-9515 GCA_051881635.1 Acutalibacteraceae bacterium | reverse complement strand
CTTTGTCCCCAAACCCCTATCAGGGACGCTGTCCCTTTGAAATCCCGTCTTTTTTGGGAGCTGTTGTCAAAAATTTACCGTATGTTAATTATTCAAGGGGAAAAATAGGCTATAATGAGGTTATGAAAAATTTGCGGTAAGGAAATGAAGTCATGTTTGGTTATTTAACGCCCCATAAGCCTGAAATGAAAGTGAAACACTATGATTTGTACAAAAGTGTCTATTGTGGCTTGTGCAAGGTGTTGGGAAAACAATACGGTTTTTTGGCAAGGCTGACACTGAGTTATGATTGTACGGTTTTGGCGGTTTTATCCCTTGCCGTCAACAAAGAAACGGTGTGTATTCAAAGGGGACGGTGCGTTTGCAATCCGCTGAAAAAGTGTGAGTTCTGTTGCGGTACGGAGGACGGTTCATTCCGCCTGGCGGCTGGCATTTCCGTCATTATGACTTATTATAAGTTGGAGGATACCGCAACGGACAGCAAAGGCATAAAGTCATTTGCCGCAAAATTTTTGAAGTTGCTGTTTTCACGCTGTCACAAAAAAGCGGCGGCGGATTTTCCGCAAATTGAATCCGATACCGCCCAAATGATGAAAGACCAACAAACGGTGGAGCATGAACAGGTTGGCGTTGACCGTTCCGCCGTACCAACGGCGGAATTGATTTCAAAAATCTGCGTACAGCTTTGCAACGAAAACTCTCAAAAGCCGATTTTAAAAGAGTTCGGTTATTATGTGGGGCGGTGGATTTATTTGATTGATGCCGCCGATGACCTTGAAAAGGATAAGAAAAAAGGTACTTTCAATCCGTTTTTGAATACGGATATACAGGGAAACAGTGCCGATTATTGTAACGCCGTTTTAAACAATACGGTTGCCCGTATTATTGCCGCTTATGATTTGTTAGGATTACGGGGAGATTTTTCCGCCGTTTTGGAAAATATATTGTATGAGGGAATTGCGGCAGTACAAAAAAGGTGTTTGTATCCTCAGAAAGATACCGATGAAGGGAAATGAATTTATGGAAAAAGATTCCTATGAAATTTTGGGCGTATCGCCCAACGCAACAGATGAGGAAGTAAAACAGGCTTATAGACAGCTTGCAAAGAAATATCACCCCGACCGCTATGTTGACAGTCCTTTGGCGGAAACAGCGGCGGAAAAAATGAAAGAAATTAACGATGCCTATGACCGTATTCTGGACGAAAGAAAAAAAGCCCGTGAAAGCGGTGCGGATTATCAGACATACCATACGGCAAACACACGCTTTTCATCAATTCGTCAGTTGATTAACGCAAACCGTTTTGCTGAGGCGGAGGAGGCTTTGAACGCTTGTCCGTCAGAGTCACGAAATGCGGAGTGGTATTATTTAAAGGGGTTTATACTCTATCGTCGTGGTTGGTTGGAGGAGGCATATAATCATTTTAAAACAGCTTGCGAAAAAGAGCCGCAGAATGCTGAATACCAAGCCGCTTTTGACCGCATTACAAAGCAGAGAAACGGAGCATACGGCGGTTATGCCGAAACTTATTCAAGTAGTGGCTGTACGGTGTGCGATGTATGTCAGGCGTTGATTTGTATGGATTGTTGCTGTGACTGTTGTATGAGATAAAGATGAAAAAGATGAATGGAACAAAAAAGACCGCCTATGGCGGCATTTTGACGGCAATAGCGGTTGTGTTGCTGATTGTGTCGGGAATTTTGCCGAAAGGTCGTTTTTTTCTGCCTTTGGCGGCGGGATTGGCGGTTTTTGCGGCGGCAAGAGAATTTTCAAACGGTTTCGGTGTCATGATTTATGTGGCAGTCAGCCTGTTGAGCTTTTTGGTTTGTGCCGACAAAACGGGCGTTTTGTGTTTTGTGCTTATTTTCGGATATTATCCTTTAATCAAAAGAAAGATAGAGTACATAAAGAACGGTGTTCTTTCATGGGGATTGAAATTCATTTTGTTTACGGCTGTATTTGCGGCTTTTATTCTTATGAACAAATTTGTTTTCGGAACAGACCTTACCGCAATTTCTCCTTTTGGAATTGATTTCAGTAATTTTTCCTTTTTGGGCGTATCCGTAAACACCCCGTTGATGTTGTGTTTGTTGTTATATCTTGCCTTTCTGATTTTCATGTTCGTTTACGACTGTTTTCTTGCAAAGTTCTATCCCTTTTATGATTTCAAAATCCACCCTCATCTCCCATTGTAATCAGGGGCTTTTAGCGGCGGCGGTTCGCCGCCGCCAACAGTTCAAATTATTAAAAAAGGGCGAACACTGTTCGCCCTTTAAATTTTGTCTTTATCATCAAACAAAATTTCCCAATCCGGAAATTATCATTTGCCCAATTCTTCGGCACGGCGTGTACAAGCTGCCATAGCCTCCTGAATAATGTCAGGTATATTATTGTCGTTCATAACCTTTAATGCCTCAATCGTTGTACCGCCTTTTGAGGAAACTTTTTGAATAAGTACATCGGGAGTATCACCGCTGGAACGCAACATTTCCGCACTGCCCTCCAAAGTCTTGCAAATCAGACTCATGGCAACCTTTTCGTCAATACCTACCGATACCGCATAATCACGCATTGCCTTTGCAAAAAGATAAACATAAGCGGGGCTGCTGCCGTTGACGGCGATAACGGCGTTCATCTTGTCCTCTGTCAAAAGAACAACATCGCCCGACAAAGCAAACAAAGCATGAACTTCCTCGAAATCTTCATCAGAGATATTTTCACTGCGGCACATGGCGGTTGCCCCTTTGCCCAAAAGCAAAGGTGTATTCGGCATAACACGAACCATAGGAACATTAACGCCCAATCCTTGACGCACATAGTCAATCGAAATACCTGCCGCAATGGAAACAACAACTTTATCCTCCGTTATGGACTTTTTCAATTCGGCAAGAACCTCATCATAGTTTTGTGGCTTGACAGCCAAAACGATAATATCACAATTTTCGGAAAGCTCCTGAATTGAGTGGGAGCAACATACGCCTTTTTCATACATGATACGGCATTTTTCTTCGTCTAAATCATATATTTCCAAAAATTCCGGTGCTTTCGCCTTATTTCTCAACACACCGTTGATTATAGCAGTCGCCATATTGCCTGCACCTACAAAACCAATTCTTTTTTCACTCATTGTGTAACACCTCAAATAAACTCTTATGAGATTTATAAGCCATAAATGCTTTACTCAATTATAAACCATAAATTGAAAAAAATAAAGACAAATTAAAGAAAAATCCAAATCAAAAGCAAATTTTACTTTGAATTTGCCTTTTTACATAAAAACAAGCCGCCTATTTGTGATAAGCGGCTTTATTTTTTATGGGAATGAAATACAAACAGGGTCGGGGAAGTTATGTTTATTGTTTCTGCCGTCAGAAACATAATCGCCGTAAAGGAACATTTCCAATTCATCGGCACGGCGGTAAAGTAAACCGTAATAGCAAACGCCGCCCGCATGGTGATAGGCTAACATTTCCTTAATCAGGGCATTTTTGTTGACAAAGTTCAAATCCTTGCGAACCGCATTTGTTGTTTTGACAACCAAATATGAGGAACTGCAATAGCCTATTGTTCCGTCAGAAGTTTTGACTTTGTACCAGACGCTGTTATATTTTTCGGAGCTGAGCAAAGTTACTGTTGAACCGTTTGGCAATATGGTAATAACTTCGGAGCTTGTTGTAGGACTTTTTCTTAAATTCAAACCGGTGGAGGCATTGACCGTACCTGTTAGAACGGTGCTTGAAGTGTCCGTACCGATTGAATTTAAAAGAATATTTTTCAAATCGGAACTGCTTGTCCAACCCGTACCCAAATTATATGAAAAGCTGACCAAAGCGTCAAACTGCTGTTGGTTAAAGGCAACATTGTTGTCTATCAGCATGGCATTAACTTTCGATGTATAGCTGTCCTCGTTGACCGCACGAACCAATAACGCAAACCCCTGTGATTTTGTCAGGTTGTTGTAGAAAGTTTCGCCCTCCCAAACAACATACCCGTGACCGATAGTTGGAATATTGTTTGCCAAAGTATCAGCCGTAACCTCAGACACAAAGCCCTCTTTTTCCGCAATAAACGCAATCATTTCACTGCTTGCTCTCAGTTCACGCACTGCCGTTTGCGTTTTGCTTGTCTGTTCGGAAACAAAAATATCCGCCGTACCGCCGTTACAGGTTTCCCATGTTGTACTGCCTTTCAGAGTTGAATAGGCTTTTACGGCAAAAGTCCCTGCCGTTGTTGCCTTATAGTTTGCTTTCCAGACATAAGTGCCGTCCTCCTTGACTTTTGAGGTTGCAGTCACTTCTTTCTTTGTTCCGTTTTCGTCAATGACGAACTTAACGCTGTCACGATTTGTATCTGTAATTGCAATCAAGGTTACCGTTGAATTTAAAGTGGCGGAGTTCGGCTGAGAATAAACAAATTGAACAGGCTCTGCCTCTTTGACTGTTACAACGCATACCGCCGTATGACCATTCGCATCATTTACGGTAATTGCAACCTTGCCTGTGGATTTCGCATAAACAAAGCCGTCCGAAACAGTGGCGATTGCCGTATTGCTCGATTTCCAACGGACATTACTCTTAGATGCCCAACCTGTCAGATACAGCGTTTGACCGACACATACGGACGATGCGGAGCGTGAAATGCCAACAACACTGCCCGTACTAACGGAGTTTACCGTTACCGTACAGGATTTTTTATCACCACTCGGCGTGGTTGCCGTTATTGTTGCTGTACCCGATTTAAAACCGCTGACAACACCGTTTTTGACGGCGGCAACGCTTTCGTTGCTTGAAGTCCACTGTAAAGCGTCACTGTCATTGGTACTGAAATCCAAACGGATTGATGAACCGGCGGAAACAGAGGCTGTGCTTTGAATTGAATTTATCATGCACAATTCTTTGACCTTAACCGTCAAAGTTTCTTTAATCGTTGCCGTTTTATCATAGACCACAATAACTGCCGTACCCTCACCGACAGCCGTAACATTACCCTTGCCGTCAACCGTTGCAATACTCTCGTTGCGGCTGCGGTAATATAAACTGCCTTTGCCTGTATTTGTAACAGCATTCAGATTAAAGCTTTCTCCAATACAGGCGGTTGTCTTTTGATTTTGAATGGTAATTGATGTAAAGCCTTTGTCCTGAACAGTCATAACCGAGCGGAAAATTAAATGATTGCCCTCATCGTAAGCATTGATATAGGTTGTTCCAACTTTCACACCCGTAACATTACCCTTGCTGTCAGCAACCGCTATATTTGGGTTTTCGCTATCCCATTTTGCGGCACTGCAAGCCAAAGTCCGAACACCGCCAATGGCTACACAATGGCTTTCCTCTATCAATTCGGGAACAGCCTTGACCGTAACGGTGCAAACCGCCTTTACAAGACCGATTTCATCGGTTACCGTGATATTAGCCGTTCCCTCTGCCAAAGCTGTCACTGTACCGTCACCGCCCACACGGACAGCTTTTGTGTTGTCCGTACTATATTTCAGTGTGAAGTTTGCGGGAGTGGTTGTTGCCTTTAATTGAAAGACCTCGCCTATGTATAAAGTTTTTGAAGTTTCCGAAAGCTGAATGGATTTCAAAGCCTGTTCCGTCACAATAACCGTACATGAAGCGGTCGAGGCGGAATTGGCTTTTGATTTTGCCTTAACGGTTGCAGTTCCGGTTTTTAGGGCTTTCAGTGTACCGTCAGAATTGACGGAAACAACGGAAGTGTTGGAAGATGACCAGGTGACTGCCGTATCCGCCGTCAGTTTTTCGGTACTGCCAACGCCCAGATTTATTTTTGAAGAGGAAAGAACAACAGATGTATCCATTGTAAGGTATTCAACCGCACAGTAACCGATTACTCCGTCTGATGTTTTTACTCTTGCCCACGAACCGGAAGTGCTGAGAATTGTAACGGCTGTTCCTTTTGGCATAACCGTAATTGAACTGTAACCCGTACCCGCACCTTTACGCAGGTTTAATGCCGTTGAAACAACAGCCTTACCGCTGATATTCAGATAATCCGCACTGCAATAGCCTGTCGTACCATTATTAAGCATAACTTTAAACCAGGCGTTATTGCTTGTATCCAAGACAGTCACTTTTGTATTATTATTTAAAACTTCAACAACACCGTAATTTGTACCCGCACCCTTACGCAGATTTAAAACATCTGTTGTGGTTGCTGTTGTCGCAGCGTTCACACATACCGCCGTTACCGGCAAAGCTGCCAGTGCAACCGCAGACGCCAAAACCGTCAAATGACGATACAGTACAGTGGACGAAATCGGCGTTGATGTGGCATACCGTTTTGCACTTTGCCGTTTGGGTATATATCTCTGTTCTGACAAAATTGCTCATTCCTTTCAAAGTATAGAAAACATTATGGAAAGTATAAAACATTACAAAAAATTACGAACTAATGAAATAATTGTAATTATTATAACTTATTTCCATTCGTTTTGCAACCGTTCAAAGTAATTATAGCAATTTCCCCAAACTGCCCTTTTATTTTTAATGCACAATGCCTGTTAGATGTTCAAGCTTTTTTAGAGTGTGTTATAGACAAATATTTTATCAGGAAATTGGTTGAGAATTTTCAGTGATATCTTTTAAGTTATCCGGTTGAGAAGCAATAAAATCGGAATATTGTACCAGTGCTTTTTTGGCAGGTGCGTTTATTTTATTGTAGTTATCAATGAGTTTTTTTTGCTGTTCATCTGTTTCAGAGGAACAGCAACTTTCATTTATAGATGTTTTTTCTTTCTCCCTACCAAGCAGATAATCAACTGAAACATGAAAATAGTCGGCTAAGGCGATTAAAGTTTCTCCATTTGGTATGTTACCTTTATCTTTCCAGTATTTAAACTGATTTTTACCGATTTGTAATGTTTCAGACAATTGTTTTGCATTCGATTTATTGTTGTGCATTAACATAGTTAATGTTTCAAAAAAAGTCATTTAATGACACTCCTTGCAAAATTACTAAAATAAAGTATTTGAATTTGTATAATTATACAAAATGCCCTAAATTACCCTAAATTAGGGAATAAAATCTTGACAATCACTATTTTGGGGATTTATAATATGAACTAATTAAACAATATCATAATCATGGCTTAATGAGATATTACCATAGTCATAACTTGTTTAAATAGTACCATAGTCATAATGTGAGTACAAGGTGGAATTCATATGCAAATTGGAGAGAACATCAGGGAATTACGAATAAAAAAGGGTTTGAGTCAAACAGAACTTGCTAACCAAATTGGTGTAGGACAAAGCATGATTGGGCATATCGAAAGAGGAGCAAAAATACCATCATTGATAGTGGCTTTGGATTTGGCAAAAGCACTCGGTTGTACTGTTGAGGAGATGTGTGCTGACAGGAATCATATTTAGTCATCAGTGGGGTTTTGCCAAACAATATCAATATATTATCGAAAATAAATTGAAATATACGAGGCAGTCAGATTATACGGTTTTCAAAAATTTAACGAAAGGAGTTTGTGATAAATTCTTTTGTATAATCGGGAATTTATTACAAGTGGTTGTTATGAGTTGGTTTAATCCTGAACCGCAAGAAGCCCAAGAGTCGTATTATTACAACAAAAGAAGATTTATCAGTGCGGCAGAGGCAAGAGCAGATTCAAGGCGTCAAGAAAAACAATATGCTTACGAAAAAAAAGAAGCTCAACGCACAATTTCAAATTGCAAGTATGAAAAAACAAACTTTGAGAAACGGATAAAAGGTATTGAGAAAATTATCAAAATGTTGGAAGATACAGGCGGTTTCTTTTCCGTATCCGTTCCGACAACAATAAGCAAGGCAGTTAAACAGTCATCACAGGCAGATGCAAGTTTCAAAGGCTGCATTAAAGCAAGTGATACCGTTGCTGCAAATTTGGACGGCGTTATAAGTGTTAAAACCGTTGAGGGGGAAACTCATTCTTGTAGTGCTTTGGAAAAGTTAAAGAGTGAAAAAGCAAGACTTGAAGAAAGCGTACAAGAGCTGAACAACAGAATTACCAATTTAACTACGCAAATTGATACATTAACATCACAAATTAGAGCTTGTGATGCGGAACAGGCAAGTTACCAGCGTATTATGGCACAAAGTTCCTATGAAATGAGTCATTACAGAAGATATATGTAATAACACTTATGGGAGTGAAAAAATATGAAGATAGAATTAAACGCAGGCGGTTTGAGCGGATTTGTGGCGATTGCTGATTTTCAGATTGATATGAGGTCGGCTTATAACAAAGTGGAAGATGTTGTAGAGGCTTTTCAGAGTGTCAGACAGTCCGTATGCAACCTGAACGGTGGTGTTGGTAATCTTCAAGATGCTTTGAACGATATTCAGGCAAGAATCAATATCGAAACACAAAGAATAGAAAAAATTGAAACCGTTCAAAGATGCACGAACGATTTTTTGTCGTTGGCAATTACCATTGATATGCGTGTTGCGAGAAAAATCGACAGCAACAGAAATGAATTTTACGGGCGATACGCATGGTCAAGACCAAGCGTGGAAAATGTGTTGGAAAATATCTGGGAAGGCTTAAAAGATTTCTGTGATGATGTCGTTGATTTTCTGAAAGACACGAAAGATATGTTGGTTGATTGGTATGAGAATCATGGCGGCAAAGAGTTGTTCCATATTTTATCAACGATTGCAGTTACTGCATTGGCTGTTACCGGTTTGGTTCTGTCACTTATACCGCCTGCTACGGGAGTAGGTGTTGCTACAATTATTAGTATTTTTGCAACCTACATTGCTGTTAAAGATGCAGAACTTGATATTTTTAATGAAGTGCAAGCTTTTGGTAAAAAGAGAGAAGCTTTGAAAGCAGAGGCTAACGGAGATCATGAAAAAGCGGAAAAGCTGAGAAGTGAAGCGTCTGCGTTGAGTGATGAAAGTTCGTGGAGAGATCGTTGGAGAAATGACGGCAAAGATGATATTTGGGATTGGGTAGCCACAGGCTGTGATGTGATAGAAATTTTAGATGTTGTTTCCAGTGGTAGCAGCATTATTTCTGACATAGGCAAAGCGGGAAGTGTATCAAAATGGTTTTCTGAAGGTATTAGCTCCGCAGCACAACTTGAAAAACTTAGAGCAGACAAGGTCGTTGGAAATTTGGACATTTTGAGTAAGATAAAGGTTGCGGATTTTGCAGTGAACAATCTTGCTAATTTTTCTATTGGAACTATTGGCAAGATTAAGGACGGTACTATATCGACCAAACAGGGTTGGGTAGGTTTTAATATTGAAACGCCCAAATTCAATGGAGGTACATCTAATTTGTTTGTACCGGTATTTAATTCCCCAGCCCTTTCGTCTTTGGGTATCATCGGAGAAAATTTGAAGAACTTTTTAAAGTAGTAGATTGCTGTTTGCCTGATTAACATGAACTCAATAACAAAATACATTCAACCTAAAATCAGGTTTTAGGTCAAGCCTTTTTTAAAAGGCTTGCGGTTTCCAAAGGCAGAGCCTTTGGTAGGGGTTTGGGGACAAAGTCC
>JBJEQG010000144.1:10189-38716 GCA_051881635.1 Acutalibacteraceae bacterium | reverse complement strand
GGCGTTGCCTCCAAACCTCCACCAAAGGCTCTGCCTTTGGAAACCGCAAGCCTTTGAAAAGGCTTGACCTAAACTTTAATTTTAAAATATTATAACATATTTTTTTAGAAAAGGAAAAACAAAATACAAAAGGTTCTGTCGAAAAAGTATCTTCCGACAGAACCTTTATTCAAGTTGCGACCATGAATTTATTATTTTTCACGCTTTGCCGCTTTTTTCTTTACCTTATTGACAATCTTAGAAAATTCCAATGCTTTCTCAATATTGCCTTCAACTTTGAGTTTCCCCTTTGTAAAGGCAACAACAGGGTCAAGTGTTCCTGCACACATACTGAGGAAGTCCGCACCGCTGACAAGAAATTTACAGTCACGGTTATAGTATTCATAGGGTTCAACTGACAGCTTGCCGTTTTTGAGTTCGATATAGAATGAACCGCCGCCCTCGCCGACAATATCAATTTCGATTGCCAAATTGCCCTCAATACCCTCAATATCGTTGCTAAGAATATACGC
This sequence comes from Acutalibacteraceae bacterium, assembly GCA_051881635.1. Classification (GTDB taxonomy): domain Bacteria; phylum Bacillota; class Clostridia; order Oscillospirales; family Acutalibacteraceae; genus JBJEQG01. The sequence continues at coordinate 38,204 of JBJEQG010000144.1, read as the reverse complement.
TTTGGATTGTTCAAAAATTTCTTCGTAAGTCAAGATAAGATTCTCCTTAAATTCGATTACCCTTTATGGGCTGATTTCTACGGATCTTCTTGGAAGTTGTCTTGTCAAATTCCACATCTCGAATACGCAGACCGTGAATGGTCTTGGAGGAAACGAGCGACTTATTTATCTCCTTAACTTTCGCTTTAAACATTGCTGCAATCTCATCTGCCGTCATATCTTTGCAATATTCGGCATTGGGGAAGATTTCAGCTGTGATAACGCCGTCTTCGCTGTAAACAAGCACTTCGGATATAAAGTCAACACCTGCAAATTTATTTTCAAGCTCTTCGGGAGATACATTTTCGCCGTTGGAAAGAATAATTAAGTTTTTCTTTCTGCCTGTAATAAATATGCGGTTCTTGTCATCAACATAACCGAGGTCACCTGTTCTCAGCCAACCGTCTTCCGTAATTGTTTCCCTTGTTGCATCGGGGTCTTTATAATATCCTGCCATAACCGAATCACTTTTTGCAAGGATTTCTCCGTCCTCGATTTTTACCTGACAGCCGTTTACGATTTTTCCGACATCGCCTGCACATTCCTTGTCATTTATATCGGCTGTGGAAATTCTCGGAGAACATTCGGTCATACCGTAACCCTGAGCCATATCAAATCCAAAATCCCAATAAGCTTTTTGAAGTTCGGGACGAAGATATGCACCGCCGCTATAAATGGTTTTCAAGCGTCCGCCGAAAACAGCGTTTGCAATCATTTTTACGGGGATTTCGGGTTTTGCCGCAGATGCCGCCATAATCTGCTTATAGATTGTTTCCGCAATCATCGGAACAATCAGCATAACTGTCGGTTGGAAAAGTTTCAAGTTCTGTGCAATACGGAGCATAGAGTCATTAACGCACAAAGTTGAACCATATCTCAGCGACAGGAGGATATCGCAAGTAAAACAATAGATATGATGAATTGGCAATACGGAAAGAACAACATCATCAGATGTACATTCGTTATCCTGACACATGGCATTATCAACGAGATTTTTGTGGAGGAGCATAACGCCTTTGCTTTTGCCCGTTGTACCGGAAGTATAAACAATCGCCGCAAGGTTCTCACTCAATACTTTGGGCAAAACAGAGGCTTCCGCTTTTTCCAAAAGTGCCGGCAATGTATCAAAAGAAATGAAAGTTTTTACATTAGGACAATTCGCTTGAATTTCAGGAATCATCTTTTCATATCTTTTATCATAGAAAAATACGCTGACATCTGCCCGCTGCAACAAGTCGCATATATCTGCACAGGGCAACAAAGCATCGAGCGGAACGGCTGTATTGCCACCGCAGACCGTACCGAAGTAACTAATCAACCACGCATAGCTTGTGGGACCGATAACAGCAGCGTGAACGGCTTTATCCTGTTCTTTTGTTTTTTCAACAATGCCGGCGACCTTTCTGACATCACTCCAAAATGTATTGAAGGATTTTTCGGAAATATCATTGCCGTTTTTCTCTTTCAAGAAGATTTTTTCGCCATACTCGGCAGCAGACAAGCGTACTAAGTCCTGTAAAGTTTTAACATTTTTCTTATCCATAGCCAGTCCGTTGCTGAAAGCTCACGAAAAGTTATTACTTTTTACAGCTTTTATGTATAGCTATACCGTACATGATTTCTTGAATATTTTAACATAAAAGCTTTTTTATGTCAACTTTTCAGCAACGATTTCCTCCTTGTTTTTAAATTTTTGATTTCAGTATGACCGTATCTTTTTTAGCTGTTTTGCAGCTTTTGAATATAGGCGATTGATTCGCCGACAGTATGAATATCCATGATTTCCGTTTCATCAACAGTAACTCCGAACTCTGTTTCCAAATCTCCGAGCATACTCATAAAGTCATAGGAGTTGAAACCCAAATCCTCAATATAGAGGGAATCCTCTGTGATTTCATCGGGATTGACGCTGACATAATTGACGATAATTTGTTTCAGTTTTTCCAACATTGTTTTTTCCTCCATAAAATCAAATCATTTCCAGAATTTCGCCAATGGTTCTGTTTTCGTCTTCAAGACCTCTGAAAAGAACACGGCAGAGGTAGTAATAGAAATATTGCATTTCCTCTTCGGAAACCATGTCTTTTTTATACTCAAAGTTGAAGTTCAAACCGTTATCCTCAGGACGGTGCATAACCGTAAGATAAAGTGCTTGGCTCGCAACGCCGTTTGTGTACCACATACTCTTGTAGTCAACATCGGGCAGGGTTTTCGTATTATTGAGCGTCAGCGGCTGGTAAGTCAGACTCATGCTTTCATAGCATGAACCCTGTACGGGATTCCATGTTTTTGCCTGCATCATTCTTACGGCAATCGGGTCATAGTTTGCATGACGGAAGATTTTGTTCTGTTCCGCCTGAATAACTCTGATACCTTCAAGGAAAGTTAAGTTGTTTTCCAATATTGTTCTCAGCGGGAAGAAGTGAACACGAGTACCGCCTGAATACTTTTCGGAAAGTGTGCCTCGTCTTGCCACACAGCTTATAATGGAAACATCTTTTTCATCGTTGTTAAACTTTGAAAGAACGGTTCTCAATCCCATAAGCAAAAGGCTTGCCATAGGCACATTGTGAATCTCACAGAATTTCATCAAACGCATGGAAGCATCTTTTTCAAGGTGATAAACGGAAATGGACGCTGACGGATTTGGAGTCATCATAATTGCACTGCGGCTGTTAGGACTATAATCACGCCTTGTTGCTAACAGATATTCCGGACCTGAGAAACCTGTAAACATCGGTTCGCTCTCTTTGATTTTATCTTCCCAGAACTTCTCATCTCTTTTTCTTGCGGGAGAATCGGCATCATAAGCCAAATCTTTTTCAAGCTGCGGAATATAGGGCTGTGTCGGAGCGGGCGGCTCTGTGCCGTACTTCATGGAACAATAGCTTTCCAAAACATAACGGTCAAATCCAACAATGGAACTTGAATCCATTGTCATGTGGTCAACTTTGAGATAAATACCGTTATAGCCGTTTGGCAGCTTAATCATAACAATCTGGTTCATCGGAGAATTAAAGCGTTCAAAAGGAACAGCCGTCCAACGACGCATTTCATTATGAGCGTCCTCTTCGTTCCATTTTGAGAAATCTTTGAACGGAATATCTCTGTCCTCAGTAGGAACAATATACTGATAAGCGGTATTCTCATCGTCTGGATCTTTGACAAAACGAAGACGCATTGTGTCGAAATGCTCATAAGCATTATAGATTGCCTTTTTCAAAAGCCCAAAATCGACATCTTCCTTAACATAGAGTCCTGTTCCGATATTAAGAACCTGAACGGGGCTGAATTTGATTGTGAAGTAGTGGAGTTTTTGAGCGGCGGTCAGCGGATAGCACTTCATAGAAGCTCCGTTGATGTTGATTTCTTTCATGTTGTTTCTCCTTTCGATTTAACCGACATATTTGGTCAAAAATGATTTTATTGTTTTTTCATAAAGTTCGGGATTTTCATAATAAGCGGCTGCGTGTGCCGCATTTTCCACAATAAGAATTTCTTTTGGAGAACGGCAGTTTTCATAGTTTTCACGGCTCATTTGCGTGGGGACAAAATCGTCTTCACTACCGTGAATAAACAGGATTGGAACTTCCGCTTTTTTTACAGCGTCTATTGTGGAATAGTCCCTGAAACCGTATCCGGCCTTTTTGCGGCTGAGGGAATCGTTGATATTCATAACAGGAAATGGCGGCAAGTGATAATCTCTTTTGAGAATATGCGAAAAAACATCATAAGGTGAAGTAAACGCACAGTCCGAGATAATGGCTTTGACATTTTTTTGTGGCAATCCGTCAAAACCGGCTGTCATAAGCACCGTTGACGCTCCCATTGAAACACCGTAGAGAAGAATTGGCTTGTCTTTGAAACGCTTGTTAATATAATCAATCCATGCAAGGCAGTCATACCGGTCTAAGATACCAAAACCGATATAATCTCCTTCGCTCTCGCCATGGGCTCTGTTATCAACCAACAAAAAATCGTATCCCAATTCTTCATAGAAAAATTTGGCGATGGAAACACAATCTTTCAAAGCACTGCTTGTATAACCGTGATGACACAACAGGATACCCTTACTCTCTCCTTTCGAGGCAAGATAATAGCCTTTCAATGCAAGTCCGTCCCTTGACTTGATTGTAATATGTTCAAGAGGTTGTGTGTTCAGCCACTCTACACGAGGCGAAATCATTTTTTTGTATTCTTCCCATTTTGTCATATCCGCCATTTCATTGAGGTCAACTCTCAGCGTATCTTGGCGTGGAATAACCCTGTTAAACAGTTTATGAGCACCTGCCGTACAGGCAATCGCCGTACCGCCGACAACGGCTGCACCAATCGCTGCACACCATAATCCTATATTCATTTCGCATGACCGTCCTTATTTGTAATTCGACCGACAGTCGAATTGATTTGAATATATTGTAACACACTTTTTTCCGTTGGTCAACTCACAAATCAAATAAATATACTGCTTGTAAAAAAAAAAATTTTGTGTTATAATATGGGATATTTTAATGGGAGGTGCAGTTATGCAAAATAAGAACAAGAGAGAGCTTATTCTTGACACAACCGAAGAACTTATGTGTCAAACAGGCGATGATATTTCGGTGGATACAATCGCAAAAAAAGCTGGCATTGGCAAAGGCAGCATATACTATTACTTCAACAGCAAAGAAGAAATTATCAATGCCGTTATTGAACGCAGCTATTCAAACGCCATACAGGAATTTTTTGCTGATGTGTACAATCAAAGCAATGCACTTCTGAAAATAAAAACTTTGTTTCGTTCTGTTATCAAAGAGGAATTTAACGACAACCGAAAAAATATTCTTACAGCTTTTCATGTTCATGACAATCTCCTTTTACACACAAAAATGATGATTACCTCTATCAAAACCATTTCTCCCATTTTGACAAAACTTTTATCCGAAGGTGTGGAGGACGGCTCTATTCATACTGATACACCACAGGAAAGTGCCGAAATGATTATTGCCATGTTGACTTTTCTTTTGGATAATTCATTTTTCCCTGCTGATAATGAAAGTCTTTATCGAAAATTAAAACTCTATGCAAATGTTCTTGAAACCTGTCTGCAAACAGAAAAAGGCAGCTTTGACTTTCTGTTTACACTTGAAGATTAAAATATAAAAACCGCCGATAAAATACTTTTGGAAAACGCAAGGCTTGACTGAAACTTTTAATTACAGGACAAAAAAATAAGAGCTGTGGTAAAAAGGAAGTTTTACCATAGCTCTTTTATTTTAGAAAATCAAATTAGTTTTCTTTGCGTTTCTTTACGATAACAATCGCAAAACTGCCAACAGCCATCGCACCAATCATTACCCAAAGTAAAGGATTGGAAGTATCGCCGGTGGTGGGCTTGTCTGTGTTGCTTTCCTCAGATTTGCTGCTTTCCTCAGGTCGACTACTTTCCTCGGGTCGACTACTTTCCTCAGGCTTACTGCTTTCTTCGGGTTGACCGCTTTCCTCAGGCTTACTGCTCTCTTCGGGCTGACTGCTTTCCTCAGGCTTACTGCTCTCTTCGGGTTCACTGCTCTCCTCAGAACTTTCTGATTTTGCAGGAATAACCTTTGTTACACGGCTCATTTCCGTGCCGCAAGTTGAGCAATAAGTAACCAAATCATAAGAACCGTCTTTGTCCGCCGTAGCCTCAACGATATTCTCCTTTACAGCCTCGCCTGCAACATGAGTATGTTCATATTCGGCTTCGGGTGTAGCGGACATACGCCAAAGCTGTGTGCCATAGAACGGGTTAGCTGTACCGATAACCATATAGTCATCTGTATTGGCGAAAATACGAAGACCATGATTGTAGCGGTCACCAAATCCGTTATTTGTAACAGTTGTAATGGAAACTGAACCGTCATCGTCCTGTTCGATTGCATAAAGGTCGAAACCGGCAACAGAGTCAACCATGTAGTTCATGCAAGTCACCAGGTCCTTTATATTTTGGAGTGTTGCATAATCCAAAAGGAGTTTATATGCAGACTTCAAAATATCCGGTATTTCATCTTCCATGCTCTCATATTTTTCCAAAAGTTCTTCATAAATGCTTGCAAAAGCATCTATATCATTACTTGAAAGCAAGTCTGTCAACTCTTCAAGTGCATTATTGATTTCTTCAAGAGATTTTGCGATACTATTGTCGACTACATCTTCGAAAATTTCGCCGCTGACAATTTCATCAACAACCTCGTCTACTTGTTCTTCCGTCAATGCACTGACATCTTCAACTTTCTCCACGACTTTGTCAATAATTGCGGTTGCTGTGTCTTCGGTCAGTTTTGTTTTGGAATTGCTCATCAAACTGCTTGTTAAAGTGCTGCCGTTGACGGAATTTTGAATAAGTTCAAGCAAAACTTTGATATAGTTAAGCTGGCTTGCCCATTCTTCCTCAGACATTTCAAGCAATTCACCATTAACTAACTGTGCAAAAACATGCAGCAAAGATGTTTCGTCCATTGTGCTTAAATACATAACACCGTCATATACATTTGTCATCCATGTGTACTGTGTCATGTGGGTTTCGTAACCGCTGCCCCAACCGGAAATACTGCCCTCAGGGAACATCTCTGTTGCGTTACCAACAACCATCTCAATATCTTCGTTTTCGTCCAAACGATACAGATTGATAGATTGTTCCAGGTTGTTTGCCAAAGTTGCAAACTCTCTGTATCTCAAAACGCCGTTCAAACCGCCGTTGACATCGTTGTATTCACCGATGTAGAGATAACCGTTATAAACCTGTAATGTGCAGGCACTTGAAGATGTGCGTTCCGGGTCAATGCCGAATGTGTATTTTGCACCGTCATTTTCCTGGTCGCCGATAACGGGTGTCCAAGTCCATGCGTCCGCATCATCAATCGCACCCTTTGTTTCATCGTAATCGCCACGAACAACAGCAAACGGACGGAACTGTCTTGTCTCCTCATTCATCGTTTCATAAGTACCGCTGACAATAGCAACATATAAGCTGCCGTTATATTCAACAACCTGATAAATGCCGCCACCGCCAGAAGAACCGTTACGCCAAATCGCAGGATAGTTGAACAAATCGTCCATATTGGCAATAATCTTAAAATCACCTGAACCCGGGTCATTTGTAGCATAGATTACAGCCTGACCTTTGTCATCGGGGTCGGAAGTATCAATCGTTAAACCGCCTGCAATAAGATAATCCTGATATGTACCGATAGCACGGGTTGAAGTAAAGACATTTTTAGCGTTTAAGGCACGGTAACCGTCTAAATCAACACATTCGTAAACCTTGACAAGTTCATCTGTTGTCGGGTCAAGCTCATAGATACTTGGAACACCTGTCTGCATCATGATTTCCATATCCAAAGCCATTGTGCCGTACTCTGTCAAAGCCTCACCTTTACTAACAAGACCTACAAAATACAGTTTGTTGTTATACTCGATTGCACTTCTGAAAATCGGTACACCGTCACATTCGCCGTTTTCAAACATCTCACGGGACATAAGGATTTTTGTTTCGCCTGTAACAACATTGAATTTGAAGAAAACACTGCCGGCATAGTAGCCGTCATCTTCTCTACCCTTATTCAATTTGCCGTTGAAGATGACATCGACAACAGCGGTTGCAATATCCGCCGGAATACCCTCGCTGACAAGTGCATTTTTGGCTTGGTTATATGCACTCAAAGCACCGTACATTGTGCCAACATAAACCCAATCACCGTAAGTTGCCGCACAATAGCTGTATGACTGTGTACTGTCGCCGTTTCCGGTTTCGCTGACACCGTCCGTATAGGCCTCGATGTTGTGATCACCAAGATAATCAACAACACCGTCTGCGGTTTCCGTACCCTCAGAAGCATGTGAAATCTTCTCGAAAGTATAACCGTTGTTTGAGTAGGAATGCTGAATGTTGATGAGATTACAGTTTTCATCAACTGCCGTTGTAGCAATACCACTCATACCTGCAAGTAATGCTATACTAAGCACAACTGCGGTGGTACGCTGAAATTCCTTTCGCATTTTTTAAATCCTCCACTCTTTTATTTTAGATTTATCATCAGAGTTTTTACAAACTCAGGTGAACAATTTTACTGAACAAAGTCAAAATATTTCAATTTGTTCTAATTATTGGTAATATTATATCATTTCTTTAAAGAAAAATCAATAAACAATACAATTATAATTGTTTAATTATTAAATAATCCTTAAATTTCCAAAAATATAAAATTCGGTTTAAATAATAATTTTATCAATAAAAAATACCCATACGAATGATATATTCGTATGGGTACTACATTTATGGCGGAGAGTGAGGGATTTGAACCCTCGAAACACGGTTAATGTTTACACGATTTCCAATCGTGCTCCTTCGGCCACTCGGACAACTCTCCGTTTCTCTTGCCGACTTTTATATTATACACCTTTTTTTCAAAAATGCAAGCATTTTTTTTAAAAAAACAAAATTTTTCTTAAAATTAACCTTGTACATAAACCGTCCTATTCAAAGATTGACTTTATTTTTGTTATTTTATATAATTATTAACGGCGGTTTGATTGTGCATTGTTCACAACTGAACTTTATTCATATTTATAAAAGGAGAAACGCAATGGACAAAAAAAATCAAAAAGGAACTGCTGTTTCATCAAACACAGTCCCTCGTGAAAACAAAATGGGCGTTATGCCGATTAACAAACTTCTTATTACAATGTCCCTGCCAATGATTATCTCTATGCTGGTACAGGCTTTGTATAATATTGTAGACAGCATATTTGTTGCCCAACTCGATACCAACGGTGCAACAAACGCCTTAGATGCCGTAACACTGGCATTTCCAATGCAAATGCTTATGATTGCGGTTGCCTCAGGATTGGGTGTAGGTATAAATTCCACGCTTTCCAAAAGTTTGGGACAAAAGGACCACACCAAAGCCAATAAATTAGCTGTCAACGGTCTGCTGCTTATTTCATGCGGCTATCTTTTATTTCTTTTTATAGGTCTTTTTATCTCTCGGCTTTTTATTTCATCTCAGACGGCTGATGTCAAAACCATAGAATACGGTGTATCATACACAACGATTGTATGCACAATGTCTTTCGGATTGTTCGGACAAATCGCTTTTGAACGATTGTTACAATCAACGGGAAAAACAATTTTCTCAATGATTATGCAACTTACAGGTGCGGTTATCAATCTCGCTCTTGACCCGATCTTGATTTTTGGTCTTGGCGGTTTTCCCGCTTTGGGTGTTGCGGGAGCGGCGGTTGCAACCGTTGCGGGACAGATTGTTGCCTTTATTCTTGGTATTATTTTCAATACCTGCTTCAACAAAGAAATACACCTGTCATTCAGAAAATTCAAACCCAACGGGTCTTTAATCAAAGAAATCCTTTCCACAGGAATTCCCTCTATTATCATGCAAGCCATTGGTTCGGTTATGACTTATTGTATGAACTGCATTTTGGGAGCATTCGCTTACGGTGTTACTGTATTTGGCATTTACTTTAAATTGCAAAGTTTCATCTTTATGCCCATATTCGGTTTTAATAATGGTATGGTTCCGATTATAGCCTACAATTATGGTGCGGAGAAAAAAGAGCGTTTGATGAAAACAATCAAACTAAGCATTATTTATGCTGTCAGTATGATGTTGATTGGCCTGGCGGTCATTCAAATCATTCCCGAACAGCTTTTGAGTATGTTTAACTCTGATGATAATATGTTGGCGGTCGGTGTTCCCGCTCTGCGTACAATCAGTTTGAGCTTTACATTTGCGGGATTTTGCATTATTCTTCTTTCCGTATTTCAAGCGGTTGGCAAGGCATTATACAGTATGGTTGTTTCTATCTGCCGTCAGCTTGTTATTTTAGTTCCTGCGGCATTCTTGCTTTCTTTGAGCGGTAATGTTCAGTTTGTCTGGTGGGCATTTCCGATTGCAGAAGTTGCCTCGCTGACGCTTTCAATTATCTTTCTTTTCATTGTTAAAAAACATACGATTGACCTTTTGCCAGATGTTCCCCCTGTTATTGAAGATAAACCCGATTTAAGTGAAATTTAAAGTAAACACAGCTCCATATCAATAGACGATATGGAACTGTGAGTATCAAAATTGTTATTATATGAGTTATTGCAATCTTTGAAAATTTATCAGCAAGATTTATTTTTACTAAACCATTGAAAATCAATTTTGAATAGTGTATGCTATTATCCATATAAGAGCCGAAACGAGATGGATTTATTATGAAAAAAAATGATATGTATCATCGCTGGAGTAAGATTTTTATTACTTTTATTGTAATGTTACTATTAACAGCATTATCCTGTATTATATCATTAAAAATAAGTAAAATGGAAGAACAGGAATGTTGGAATAAACTCGATAATAATATAGAACAAGCTATACACGAAATTGAATTTGATATAAAAAGTAATGGGGAACTTCTTGAATGTGTAGCAGATATTATTTCTGAACAGGATTTTATTGAATCAGATGCAGTTCAAAAAATAATTGACGGATATAAGTCAAAAGAAATAATTACTAATATAGCCCTGCTTCTTCCGGGAGATAGAGTAATGCTTCCTGAAGAACCTATTAAAAGTACAGACGGTATTATTTCCTTTGAAAAAGAATCTGCTCTCGGCAAGCATGTTTCAGATAAAAGCATTAGTATTTTGAATAAAAATGAACCTGTTATAAGGAATTTTGTTCCGATTATAAAAGACGGCAAAACTCAGGCTATTTTATACAGTGCAATCAATCTGGAAAAAATGTCCGAAAATATAGAATTTCATGCCTACGACAATAAATCAGCACTATATATTGCAGATGGCAAAACCGGAGATTATATTATGGATACCTGGCATAAAAAACTTGGAAATGTAGAGGACTCGGCGGAATCTAAACTTAAAGAAGGTTACAGTCATGAAAAAATGAAAAATGATTTATATGAAGGAAAATCCGGTCACTGCATTTTCGTATCCGAAACCACAGGAGAAAATTTGTATTTTTATTATAAGCCTATGTCTATAAATAAATGGATGATGGGAATATCCGTTTCTGAAAATACAGCATTTGAAAGAATAAAAACGATAAACAAAATCCTTATATTCTTTATTGCTACAGAAATTATTCTGCTTACGGCATACTTTATTTATATTCTTAAAACCACGAAAAAAGAACTTGCCGAAAAGCAAAAAATGGCTGAACGGGATTCTCTTACAGGTTTGCTTAACAGAAACAGCTACGAATGGAATATTCATGTTTATGCCGATTCCTGTAAGAATAATCTGACTTGTATATACATTGATGTAAATGGTCTACACGAGATTAACAATACAAAAGGTCACGCTGCCGGTGATAAAATGCTTAAAGTTGTCGCTGATTCTATCCATAATTGCTTTAATGACAGAGATGTTTACCGTATAGGCGGAGATGAATTTGTTGTTTTTGTCAGGGACTCAAATTTGGAAGATATTCAGAAAAAACTTAATGAAATAAATGAAAATATACAAAAAAATAGTTATCACATTTCGATAGGTGTTTGCAGTCAGAATATTCCTATAGATATAGATAAAACTATAAAAACGGCAGAAACAAATATGTATGATTCTAAAAGAAAATACTACGAACAAGAGGGTAATGACAGACGAAGTCGTAGGTAGTACCGTTATCTTCCGAAAAAAATTGAATATAACTTACCTTTTATTTTATTATAAATTATGCCTTATTTTCCGCTGTATGAAACGGAAAATAAGGCATAATAAATTTTATATGTTTTCAGAATTTGCTCAATAATAGTATGGAGATTATTTTTTAACGGTAAAGCAAAAATCATGATTGCATAATACCTAATACTCTCCCTGTTTTTATTGAGTTGTAAAAAGAAATCGTCTTATCGGATTTTTCCGATATCTTTACGATAATGTACACCCTCAAAGGAAATTTTCCCAACAGCCGCATACGCCTTATCCAATGCTTCCTGCAAATCCTTGCCCAATGCGGTTACGCCCAATACACGACCGCCGTTTGTATAGAATTTTCCGTCAACATATTTTGTTCCCGCATGATAAACCGTAACGCCGTCAACCTGTCCGTTCTCGTCCATACCGAACATTTCAATGCCCTTTTTGTAGGAGGACGGATAACCGCCCGATGCCATAACCACACAGGCACAAGCCTCGTCTGACCATTCAATATCCAATGTGTCCAGCTTTTCGTCAATAACGGCCTCGACAATATCAACCAAATCGGTCTTTAAGCGTGGCAAAACAACCTGTGTTTCAGGGTCGCCGAAACGGGCATTGTATTCAATGACTTTCGGACCTTTCGGCGTAATCATCAAACCAAAATACAAACAGCCTTTAAACGGTCTGCCTTCGGCATTCATCGCCGCTATTGTCGGCTCAAAAATCGTTGTACGGCAAACTTCGGCAATCTCGTCCGTATAGAACGGATTGGGGCTGATTGTTCCCATACCGCCTGTATTCAAACCCTCGTCATTATCCAACGCACGCTTGTGGTCTTTGGAGGAAACCATTGGTTTCAGAGTATGACCGTCAGTAAATGCCAAAACGGAAACCTCAGGTCCTGTCAAAAATTCCTCAACAACAACATTGTTTCCCGATGCACCAAATTTTTTATCTTCCATAATTGACTTTACGGCATCTTGTGCCTCTGCTTCAGACTGTGCGATAATAACGCCCTTGCCGAGTGCTAAACCGTCTGCCTTAATAACAACAGGATATTCATTCTTTTCGGTGATGTATTCCATAACCTTTTTCGGGTCGGAGAACACCGCATAATCTGCCGTTGGAATGTTATATTTTTTCATCAAATTTTTTGAAAAAACTTTGCTTGCTTCAATAACAGCGGCATTTTTGCGAGGACCGAATGCACGAATACCTGCCGCTTCCATAGCGTCAACCATACCTGCTGCTAGTGGGTCATCGGGAGCAACAAACACAAGGTCAACTTTCTTTTCCTGTGCAAACTTTACCATGCTCTCAATATCCATGGCGTTAATATTAACACATTCAGCGTCCTTAGAGATACCGCCGTTTCCGGGTGCACAATAAATTTTATTTGCCTTTGGACTTTCTTTCAGCTTACGGATTAAAGCGTGTTCTCTGCCGCCGCTTCCAACCATCAAAATATCCATATACCTCACACCTTTCTGTTGGGGACTTTGTCCCCAAACCCCTATCAGGGACGCTGTCCCTGAACCCTGCCAAAGGGTTTACAACCCTTTGGCATCCCGTTATTTTGGAATATTATTCTAATATTTCCATTTCATTCTTAACCCAAAGTTGGAAATCGTGCAAATTGTCAACAGAAATCCAATCACTCTCCGTATTGATTTTTGAAATGGAATTGGGAGCAAAGCCCCCAATAAAAGACCTCTTAATGGTGGAAAAGGCGAATACCTGTGAACGCCATTGCTATACCATATTTATTACAGGTTTCAATAACATTGTCGTCACGGATTGAACCGCCGGGCTGTGCAATCCACTCTACACCGCTGCGGTGTGCTCTCTCAATATTATCGCCAAACGGGAAAAAGGCATCTGAACCCAAAGAAACACCACTCATTGTTTTGAGCCATGCTTTCTTTTCTTCCCTTGTCAGCGGTTCGGGCTTGGTTGTAAAGAACTGCTGCCACATACCGTCCGCCAAAACATCTTCATAATCATCGGAAATGTACACATCAATCGTGTTGTCACGGTCGGGACGGCGAATATCCTCTTTGAACGGCAATGCCAAAACTTTCGGATTTTGTCTGAGATACCAAATATCTGCTTTGTTGCCCGCAAGTCTTGTGCAGTGTATTCTTGACTGCTGTCCCGCACCGACACCAATCGCCTGACCGTCCTTTGCATAGCATACGGAATTGGATTGTGTGTATTTCAGTGTAATCAGGGCAATTAAAAGGTCACGCTGTGCCTCCTCAGGGATTTCCTTGTTTTCGGTGATAATGTTTTTGAGCATATCGGCATCAATCTTCAAATTGTTGCGTCCCTGTTCAAATGTTACACCATAAACCTGCTTACGCTCAATTTCTTCGGGAACATAATTCGGGTCAATCTGTACAACATTATAGTTGCCTTTTTTCTTGGATTTCAAAATTTCCAAAGCCTCATCAGTATAACCGGGGGCAATTATACCGTCGGAAACTTCTCTCTTTAAAAGGAGTGCGGTTTCCTTGTCGCAGACATCGGACAGGGCTGCCCAGTCGCCATAAGAGGACATTCTGTCTGCACCTCTTGCTTTTGCATAAGCGGAGGTAATTGGAGAAAGCTCCAAATCATCAACAAAATAAATCTTTTTGAGTGTATCCGACAATTCGGTCGCAACGGCAGCACCGGCAGGGCTGACATGCTTAAAAGAAGCGGCAGCAGGCAAACCTGTGGCTTGTTTCAATTCCTTAACCAACTGCCAACTGTTGAAAGCGTCCAACAAATTGATATATCCCGGTTTACCGTTCAATACAGTAATCGGCAAATCCGAACCGTCAGCCATGAAAACTTTGGACGGTTTTTGATTGGGGTTGCAGCCATATTTTAAAAGCATTTCCTGTGACATTATAAACGCACATCTCCTTTGAAAAAATCAATCTTTTATAGGGAATTACTTGGAATACTTATTGATAATTTTGGAAACAGCCTTGCCTGTGGCAATATCAATATAACGCACAAACAGGGAAACCTTATTGTCTAAATTAAGGCTTGTCCAAAGCTTATCGGCAAAATCTTCCATATCATTGGGAATGGAAACCTTTTTCGGTTCTCCCTCAAAACTCGGCAATGGATTACCGTTACCCATATAAGTATGGATAAAATGACCTTCGCCGTTTACGGGTGTATAATAGCTATATGTGAAACGGTGAACGGAATCGGGATTGCCGTCATCGGATTTCAAAATGGAAAGTTCATAATCAAACGCACCATTCTCCACTTTCAAAATACCCGAAATTCTCGGTGTATAGTTCGGAGCATCGTCCTCATATTCTCTCGGACGGAGCGACTGCTCAAAGGTCTTTCCCTCTTTCATAAGGTCATAGATTGTATCGGTTTGGTCGCCATTGGTAACAATCGTTGTACTGCCCAAAACACGAACGGGAGAATAAATAATCAAATGCGGGTCGGACAGCTTGGACGGGTCTGCCGCCTCAGTTTTGATACCGTCAGCAGTTTCCGTAAATACACGGTTGCGGGAATTGACACTTCTGCCCATAATGAAATAGGCGGTTAC
Organism: Acutalibacteraceae bacterium; assembly: GCA_051881635.1. GTDB lineage: Bacteria > Bacillota > Clostridia > Oscillospirales > Acutalibacteraceae > JBJEQG01. Next base: position 22,920 of record JBJEQG010000144.1, on the reverse strand, counting down.
GGCGGATTTGCCGTCCTCAGATTTTCCGATTAAAATGCCACGACCGGGATACTCGTTGTTTTTCAGTTCCTCAAAAATATCTATGGTTTTCATGTGGAAACCTCCTGTATTTTCTTTTGTTTTCAATCCGTATCGACAATCACTTTGCCGTTTACAACATGAATTTTGTCATCACAGAACAGAGCTGCCGCTTTGGGTAGGATTTCCCATTCCGCCTGTTCCATGACACGGCGTTGCAGAATTTCGGGTGTATCACCGTTTTCAACGGGAACAGCCTTTTGTATGATAATCGGTCCGCCGTCACAAACTTCCGTAACAAAATGTACGGTTGCACCTGTCAGCTTTACGCCTTTTTCCAAAGCCGCTTCATGAACATGAAGTCCGTAAAAACCCTTGCCGCAAAAAGACGGTATGAGTGCCGGGTGAACATTCATCATTTTGTAAGGAAAGGCTTTTACAATCTGTTCGTCCAAAATTGTCATAAAACCGGCATATATAACCAAGTCAGCCTGTTCTTCCAAAAGGGCATCTGTTACGGCTTTTGTATAAGTGGCAACATCAGCGTAATCCTTACGGGGAAGAACACGGGTCTTGATGCTATTTTGTTTCGCTCTTTCAAGGGCATAGACACCGTCTTTGGAGGCAATAACACAAGTGATTTTGCCGTTTTTAATCAAGCCGCTTTTTTCGGCATCAATTAAAGCCTGTAAATTCGTACCGCCACCCGATACCAAAACACATATCTTTTTCATACGCTTACTCCAAAATAACGCCCTCGTCACTGCCAACCAACTGACCGAGAATATAGGCCTCCTCGCCTGTTGCACGAATAGCGGCAATCGCCTTATCCGTATCATTGGCATCAACAACAACCGTCATGCCGACACCCATATTGAAAGTATTGAACATATCGTGTTCGGGAATGTTGCCTGTCTTTTGAATAATATCGAAAATCGGCAAAACCTGTACATCGGAACGGTTGATATGAACGGAAATGTTTTTCGGCAAAGAGCGTGGAATATTTTCAAAGAAGCCACCACCTGTAATGTGTGAAATTGCTTTAACATTAACATGGTCGAGGAGGTTCATAACAGCTTTTACATAAATCTTTGTGGGGGTTAAAAGTGTTTCGCCGAGTGTTTTTCCCAATTCGTCATAGTGAACAGCAAGGTTTTTCTCATTGACATCAAATACTTTACGAACCAATGAGAAACCATTGGAATGAACACCACTGGATTTAATGGCAATCATGACATCTCCGGCTTTTTGTGTATCGGGGTTTAAAATCTTATCTTTGTCAACAACACCAACGGAAAAACCGGCAAGGTCATATTCGTCCTCAGGCATCAGACCGGGGTGTTCGGCTGTTTCACCACCGATTAAGGCACAGCCTGCCTGTACACAGCCGTCAGCAACACCGGAAACGATTGTGGCAACCTTTTCGGGATAGTTCTTGCCGATAGCGATATAGTCAAGGAAAAATTGCGGCTTTGCACCACAGCATATAATATCATTAACACACATGGCAACACAGTCAATACCAACTGTGTCGTGCTTATCCATTAAAAAGGCAATCTTCTGCTTTGTGCCAACACCGTCTGTACCTGAAACAAGAACGGGATTTTTAATGCCCTCCAAGTCCAAAGCGAAAAGACCACCGAAACCGCCGATACCTGAAAGAACACCTGATGTCATTGTACGGGCAACATGGGCTTTCATCAGTTCAACGGATTTATAACCCGCTGTAACATCTACGCCTGCCGCCTTATAGCTGTCGCTGAAACTTTTCATATATTTTTACCTCCAAAATTTTATTCCTCAATTTTTTTCGCATATTTATCCGTACGCATTACGGAAATATTTTCCGGAATATCTATGCAGTAATTGCCGCTGAAACAGGCATCGCAAACCTTCAGCTTACAATCCTTTGCAATCTCTTTAACACCGTCAAGACTCAAAAATCCAAGAGAATCCGCACCGATTGCCTGACAAAGTTCTTCGGTTGTATATCGTGCGGAAATCAATGTTTCTCTGCCGTTGGTATCACTCAGAAAATAACACGGATTTTTGAAAGGCGGCGAGGAAATTCTCATATGGACTTCCTTTGCTCCTGCTTTACGGAGCAGTTCAACGATATGCTTACTTGTATAGCCACGCAAAATAGAGTCGTCAATAATGATAACACGCTTACTCTCAACATTAGCTCTCAAAGCATTGAGCTTAATTCTAAGCAGGTATTCCTCGTTTCTTTTACGATTATTAAAGGCTCGTCCGATATATTTATTTTTAACCAAGCCCGTTACAAGCGGTATTCCTGATTCTGCCGAATAGCCAATCGCCGCCTCAATCGCACAGTCAGGCACACCACAGACCAAATCCGCCTCTACTGGGTGTTCCTTTGCCAAAAGCCGTCCGGCGTGTTGGCGAGCCATATTGACACATACACCGTCAATCGTGCTGTCAGGACGGGCAAAATAAATATACTCAAAAACACAAAGAGCGGTTTCCTTTTTCTCGGCATAACGGTAGCTATGCACACCCTCGTTATCAATAACAAGCATTTCGCCCGGTTCAACATCACGGATAAATTCTCCACCCAAGCTGTCAAAAACACATGATTCGGAAGTGATGACATAGTTTTCACCGATTTTTCCATAACACAGCGGACGGATTCCTTTGGGGTCACGCACACCGATAAGTTTGCTTGGCGACATAATCACCATAGCAAATGCACCAACAATCTTCTGCACTGCCATAATAACGGCGTCCTCTATGCTTGCGGTTTTCAGCCTTGCTCGTGCAATCATATAGGCAATCATTTCTATATCGCCGTTGCTTTGGAAAATTGCCGCTCCCTCATTCAGTGTTGCCCTCAATTCGGCATAGTTAATCAATGCACCGTTCATCGCCAAACTAAGTTGACCTTTGATATAACGCATAACCAACGGCGAGAGGTTTGCGCGGTCCACGCTGTCACCGCCGGAATATTTAACATGACCCATCGCAATTTGACCGCTGCCCAAGCGAGTCAATTCCTTTTCGGGTAATGCTTCGGGAATCATGCCGAAATCTTTTAAATACTTCATATTGCCGTTATTATTTACGGCAATACCTGCTCCAACCTGTCCCCTGTGTTGGAGGGCATACAAGGCGAGATAAGTTTCTTCTACAATATCAATGGTGTCATCGTTTTTATAAATACCGAAAACACCACATTCGTCCTGAATATGGTCTAACATACGCTTTCTCCTTTATTGTACAGCCTCACTGCCGACAATGAAGCCTTATTCAGCGAGCAATTCGGCTACCTTTTGTGCTATGGCCTTATCCTTTTTCTCAACGCCCTCTTTCATTTTCTGCTTTTCATCAGCAAGCTTTTGAGCCAAAGTTTCATCGGATAATGCCAACATCTGAACCGCCAAAATAGCAGCATTGCTTGCACCGTCAATCGCTACGGTTGCAACGGGAATACCGGACGGCATTTGTACTGTGGCAAGCAAAGCGTCCAAGCCGTCCAAGGTTGAGGATTTAATCGGAATACCGATGACAGGCAAAGTTGTGTTTGCCGCCAAAACACCGCCCAGGTGTGCCGCCTTTCCTGCGGCGGAAATGATAACGCCAAAACCGTTTTCTTTGGCATGGGCGGAAAACTCCGATGCCATTTCGGGGGTACGGTGTGCCGACATAACATGAACCTCAAAAGGCACATCAAATGATTTCAAAGTTTTAATTGCACCCGCAACAACAGGAAAATCGCTGTCGCTGCCCATAACGATTGCTACTTTCTTTGCCATAATTACAGCTCCTCTTTTTGATGATTTATCAAATAACTCAATATTTTTCATTATACAGGATTATGGACAAAAATTCAAGTCGACAGCTATGGGAAAGTAAGAAAACAGTAAAAAATTATCTTTACAATTTTTCAGCCGACAAAAAAGAGTTTTCACCGACAATCGGCAAAAACTCTTTGAATGGATTTTTTTAAATTCAGCCGTATATAAAAATGGAAACGATTTTTTACGGCTTTGTTTTAATTTGGACATTTTCGACTGGTTTCTTTTCGGTGTTATCCAACGCACCGACTTCGGCAACTTCTTTGATTGAAGTTACCAAACCTGCCAAAGACTGAATTTCGGACGGAATGATAATTTTTGTTGCACGACCGTCTGCCGCTTTTTGGAACGCTTCCAAACTCTTTAAGGCAATAACCTTATCGTTCGGATTTGCCTCGTTCAACATACGCAAAGCGTCAGCATACGCCTTTTGCACTGCTAAAATTGCCTCTGCCTCACCCTGTGCCTCACGGATTTTGGTTTCACGCACAGCATCGGCTCTCAAAATTGCCGCCTCTTTATGACCTTCGGCAACAAGAATTTGGCTTGTCTTTTCGCCCTCAGCGTCCAAAATTCTGGCACGGCGTTCACGCTCGGCTTTCATCTGCTTTTCCATTGCGTCCTGAATTTCACGAGGCGGAAGAATGTTTTTCAACTCAACACGCTTAACCTTAATACCCCACGGGTCGGTTGCATCGTCCAAAATCGTCTGAATACGGCTGTTAATCTGGTCACGGGAGGACAATGTGTTGTCCAATTCCATTTCACCCATGATATTACGCAATGTTGTTGCACAAAGATTTTCAATCGCAACAATCGGATACTCGACACCATAAGTATAAAGTTTCGGGTCTGTGATTTGAAAGTAAACAACGGTATCAACCTGCATGGAAACATTATCCCGTGTAATAACGGATTGGGGTTGGAAGTCAACCACCTGCTCTTTGAGCGATACAACCTTTGCGATACGGTCTACAAAGGGTATTTTCATGTGGACACCTTTTTCCCAAGTCATGTGGTAAGCACCCAAACGCTCGATAACATACGCACTCGCCTGTGGTACAACCTTAATGGAAGAAAACAAAAGAATGACAATAATAACGGCAATAACAATTACGGCAACAAGAACTTCAACAGGCATTTTATATCCTTCTTTCTAAATTGACACTTTGAATGGTTTATATTGGTTCGACAATCAGCTTAACACCTTCTATACGCTGGATACGAACTTCACTGCCCTCCGGAATAAGAACATCGGACTCTGACACAGCCGTCCATGTTGTTCCCAGCACTCGGACTTGTCCACGAACATTCTTTCCCTGTATTCGGGAAATAACCTTTCCGACCTGACCGATACACATATCCGCATTGGTCGGAATATCGTTGCTTTTCAAAAACTTTTTGACCAATGGTCTTGTCAAAACCAAAGCGATGACTGTAACGACAAAGAAAAGAATAATCTGTATTTCTGTCGGAATACCGCACAGACACGCAATCAAAGCCACCAAACCGCCAAGAGCTGCCCAAATGGACACCAACTGTACTGCTGTGGCACACTCCAAAAAACACGCCACAACAATTATACCCAACCAAACCCATATCATATCCATAGAAATCCTCCTTTCCTATTCTTAATAAAAGAACAGATAATATCGAAAATTTTCAATTTTCTTGTTTTAGATTATACCATAATTACTTTTAGAAATCAATTTAAAATATGTAAATAATAAATGAAATATAATATAAATATTAAAAAGATAAAATAAAGGAAAAAAAGTATAAAAACAGTGTTGTTTTCTTTGACGGAAAGCAATTATTGCGGTATAATTGTCATAGAATATGAAAAGACCGTTCCAAAAAAGAAAACGGTTTTGAAATGAGGTGCTTTCATGGAAAACTTTGATGCTTTTACTGCCGGTGTTGAACCGGGCGGTTTGAGAACACGCAGTGATATTGGTATATTGATTTGCTATATGCTTGACGCAGTGGAAAAGCCTTTTTGCAAAAATGATATTATTTCCGTTATTTGTGACAACGGAATTGCAAACTACTTTGAAACAAGTTCCGCTGTTGCCGATTTGGAGAAATGTGGCAATATTGTATGTATGGACACCGAAACGGAACTCTATACCGTTACGGACAACGGCAAGCTGATTGCTAACCAACTCCATACGGGACTGCCCTCCGTTATCCGCAAAAAAGCCGTAACGGCAACATTGAATTTGCTTGCCAAAAGAAAAATAGAGGACGAAAATCCCGTAACAATCCAAAAAGCGGAGGACGGTGGCTATAATGTTAATTTCCGCATTACGGACGGTGTTCGTGACCTGATGTCTTTTACTCTTTTTGTCCCCGATTTGTCACAAGCTAATCTTGTTAAACAAAACTTCCATAAAAATCCTGAACGCATTTACCAAATTATGCTTGCCGCCACTATCGGCGAAAAAGAAATGGTGCAAGAGGCACTTCGTGAACTTCGCAAATAGACTATCGGAAAAAACATTGTAAAAGCAAAAGTGTAGTGACTCCCGATAAACCTAACGCCCCCGAAACGGAAAGACTCAACGGACTAACCGGAATACCTATTTGTGTTAACCCAGAAAACAGATTTACACACACCATTGCCCCTATACCTATAATAATATGGGCTATCGCCATACTGACAGGCTTTCGGGATTTTTGGATTTTCAGAAAAAGCACCATAAGCAAAAATACACCACCGCCGACAGCTATAATTGACCATGCAGGCATATATCGCACCTCCTGCTTTATGATTATTCACGCCTGCTCTTTTATATGACTTATGTCCAATTATTATCTTCTACTTTTTAAAATGAGGTTAGAACCATGTCAAAAATAAGTTATCTCTTGGGAAGAATTATTCGTATTGATGTGAAAGGCATATTAAAAATAGCAAAGAATATCTCCCAAAAAACAAATAAATCCCGTATTTATATTTTGAAAGATATGATTTACTGCGGATTTAAATATCAAGCCGGTTATTACGATTATCAGGAATTTGAGCTTTATAAAGTGGATAAAAACAAACGCTCCACTTATTTGACTCGTGGAAAAAACAACGCCATTGTCAAGAAATATAATGATAAAAGTTATTTCCATATCTTTGAAAACAAAACTGAATTTAATCAGCACTTTGAACCGTATATCAAGCGGGCATGGCTGAATCTGAAAGAAAGTTCAAATGAAGAATTTGAACGCTTTATAAAAGACAATCCTGTTTTTATTGCCAAACCGATTGACGGATTGGGCGGTATCGGTATTGAAAAGTACACTGTGCAGTCTGATACATCAATTTCAAAGTTATATAAGACACTAAACGAAAAAAAACAATATCTGCTTGAAGCATTTGTTGTACAACATCCGGAAATGAACCGCCTTTATGACGGCTCTGTCAACACACTGAGAATGTTTACTTTCTACAAAGACGGTCAGGGGCATTTTCTTCATGCAGTTCTAAAAATCGGAAACGGCGGTATGATTGATAACTTTTCAAGCGGCGGTATGTACACCTTTTTGGAAAATGACGGCAGTGTCAAACTTCCTGCTGTTGACAAAGAAGATATACTATATGACACACACCCGATTTCCAAAACGAAAATTATCGGTTTTCAAGTTCCGATGTTTGAGGAAGCTGTGGAATTAGTCAAAAAAGCGGCGGAGGTTGTTCCACAAATCGCTTATGTCGGTTGGGATATTGCTATAAGCAAAGACGGCCCTGTCATTATTGAAGGCAACTGCTATCCAGGAATTTTTCAAAAGCGTGCCTCTTTCAGCCCTGACGGCAACGGTATTCTTGTTGAATATCAAAAGTATATGGATATATAAGGTGATAATATGGTAACATTTGAAGATATAAAAAGAAATCCCTCAATTCGTGTTTATATTCAAAAGGCTGACGAATCTCTTTCAACACTTGGATATACGGAACACAGTTTCGCTCATGTTACCCGTGTTGCCGAAACAGCAAAATATATTTTGAAAACATTAGACTTCTCCGAACATGACATTGAATTGGTACAGATTGCCGCTTATCTGCATGACATCGGCAATTTGGTCAACCGCACCGAACATTCGCAAAGCGGTGCAATTATGGCTTTTCGTATTCTCGACCACATGGATATGGCGGCAGAAGACATCGCAATAATTGTTACAGCAATCGGTAATCATGACGAAGGAACCGGAATTCCCGTAAATCCTATTGCGGCGGCTTTAATTTTGGCAGATAAATCAGATGTTCGCCGTTCCCGTGTTCGCAATAAGGATATATCAACATTTGATATTCATGACCGTGTAAATTTTTCGGTTGAAAAGTCTGCATTGACAATAGACGAAAACAAAGCCATTATTCTATCCATTCACATTGACACAAAGTACAGTTCTGTTATGGATTATTTTGAAATCTTTTTGGAGCGTATGATTTTATGCCGCAAGGCCGCTGAAACCTTAGGATTAACCTTTCGGTTAGTTATCAATGACCAAAATATTCTATAAACACATGAAAGAGCAAATTATATGCCCTGAATGCGGTAAAGAAAGTAACTTTCTGATTTTGGCATTGGAACATATAAAATAAAGGAGAAATGCAAAATGGGTAAGTTGACAATTACAGGCAAGGCATCTCATGAATATCCTTATGACCAGTTGGAAATAACTGTGCAATTTCAGGTTCATGAAAAAAGTTCCTCTGCCGCTCTCGAAAAAACATTACAGCAGTGCGAGGAGTTTCTCTCTATCTTGAACAAAGAGGGTATCTCTATGGAAAGCATACACATTGGTAAAGATTCTGTTAACCAGAAATATAAAGATGTTTGTGCTATAAGAGAAATCAAGATAAGAGTTCCATTTAGCATGGAATTTACAAATCATTTTATGACTTTGATTCAAAACAAAAAGTACAATGTAGATATTGATACCCAATATATACTTTCAAACCGTACTGATATTCACAACGATCTTATCAAAGAAGCGATTGATGATTCCAAGAAAAAAGCATCGTTAATCGTTGAGGCTATGGGACAGAAACTTATAGGAATTGATTCTGTTGAGATCGGTGACCGCTATGGCAGAGATACAGGTGATATGTTCCTTGATTCAATACGGGCAATTACATCGTCTACAAGTCTTCATTATTCAAACATGATTCAAGCACCTGTAACAGAAGAATCCGAATCCGTAGAAGTTGTATGGCTTATAGAATAATAACATCTATGCCCCGTTTCTTTGTAATATCCTAAAAATAAGCAAAAGAAAAAACCGCTTAAACAAGCGGTTTTTCGTTTTTATGGTCGAGGTGACTGGATTCGAACCAGCGGCCTCTACGTCCCGAACGTAGCGCTCCACCAAGCTGAGCTACACCTCGATTGGCTGCGGAATAGGGATTCGAACCCCAACAGGCAGAGTCAGAGTCTGCAGTGCTACCGTTACACAATTCCGCAATATTTTTATCGCTAACTTTGCGGTTCAGCGAACAATAATTATTATACTTCATTTTTTAGAAAAGTCAAGTGTTTTTTTCGATTTTTCTAAATTTTTTTAATTGGTTAATTGTAAAATAAAACAGGACATAGCAAACATGGTATAATTGAAGTTCCAACAACAAAAATCCCATAAAATTTGCTATGTCCCAAGAAAAGAAAATAATCTCTCACCTGACACTATTATTGCATTTAGAGAAATATTACAAAAAGCGAGCAAACATCTTGATTGTTGACCAATTATCTTCAAGCATTGAAAAAGCTTCGTCATACGACATAAACTTTCCGCCACTTTGAACACCGCCGTCAACAAACTCATAACCGTACTTTCCCATTAACGAAACTAGTTCGGAATCATTCTTTAAGCCGTCATAGTCCTTGTTTTGCATCATAGCGTACCATTTATCAAGTTTTTGCTCTGAAACACCTCCGCTGACATTGCCAAGCTCATCATCTGAAACCGCATGAAATTTGCCTTTAAAAAAGTTGAACATAGTATAGACCTCCCTATAATTTATCTTTTACTTATATATACGATTGGAAAACGAAAAATCCACGCATTTTTATGTTCAAATAAATTCTGCTCCCATAGCTCTTAATTTTTTGAAATATTTTTCTCTTTTCTTTTCAAGCATTGTTCCAATCGCTTTGGTATTGATAATTACATTTAATTTGTTTTTTACGGCACCGATTGCCGTTAATGAAACGCAACCGCCGCCGTCAACACCTATAATTTCTACCGTATCAATGTGATTTTTATTAAGAAACTCTATCAATGCTTTATTTGAAAAAGCATCACCGACAGATTTATCAAAAACAAAATCGCTGACTTTATTCAAACAGCCTGCAAGTTCAGCCGCTTCCGTTCCCTCATAGGCATAATAGGGAATATGCTTATTGAGCCAATTCCGTTTTACAACAGTTCTGATATATACAACAATGTTCTCCTTATTTTTGTTAATCACTTGATTAACGGAATTTATAAGGTTCGGACTATAATCAAAATAATCAATATGGTTTTCTCCGATATACAATTCTTGCATATCCACAACAAGCAACGCTTTTTTCATATTTATATTCCTTTCCAAAAATGGGATTTCAAAGGGACTTTTGCTGGCAGAGGCAAAACCCGCCTTAAATCTTATTGTGGAGGATATTTCGGCGGATATAGTCAAAGGTGTAGGATTCTCCATGTTCTTTGAGCATGATAAGCATTTCCTCTAAAAGAGCGGCTGTTTTTTCGTGAATGATGTAATGGCTTTTGGACTTCATATAATAATTATAAGGGGAGGCATCTGTGTACTTTTCGCCGTTATAGTTTCGGCTTGCAGCTATGCGGTCGCAAAGCATCTCAACAACATATTTCGTCGGAATTTCTACCCCTGCAATAATCTCGCCTTCTTTAAGGCTATAATCCGTCCAATATTCCAAATGATGCTTATTGCGTCCTTTATGGTGCAGCCATGCTTCGCTGTAACCTTTATCCTCTCGTTCAGCATCATTCGGACTGCGGTAACCTTGATAATACTTTGCTCCTGCCAAAAACTCCGTTGGAGAATATTTTGACAAGTCATGCAAAAGCCCCTGTTTGTATAAGCCAACCTTAAAACAATACCGCATGACCATACGCTTATGTCGTTTTATCTTTTTTAAGTGTTTAAACCAACTCATAAAACAATTACTCGCAAAGCTGTTTCATTTCAGCAATCGCCTGTGCGGCATTTTCCGCTTTAAACACACTTGTACCAGCAACACAAACATCAACGCCTGCCTCAGCCGCTGTACGGATATTTTCTGCCGATACGCCACCGTCAATCTCAATAATAATATCCAAGTCACGGCGTTTTGCTTCCGCTCTTAATGCTGTAACTTTCGGCATCATATCCGCCATAAATTTTTGACCGCCAAATCCCGGTTCAACCGTCATAACCAACACCAAGTACAAATCGTCTAAATAAGGATAAATTGTTTCTATTGGCGTATTCGGCTTAACGGACAAACCAGCTTTCATGCCTGACGCTTTGATTTTTTCAATCGTTGCTTTGGGGTCAGACGCCGATTCAATATGAAAAGTCAAAATATCCGAACCCGCCTTTGCAAACGGCTCAACATAGTCTATCGGGTTTGTAATCATCAAATGAACATCGAACGGAATTTTTGTATATGGGCGGATTGCCTGAATAACAGACGGTCCAATGGTCAGGTTTGGCACAAAGTGTCCGTCCATAACATCAAGATGAACCCAATCCGCTCCACTTCGGTCAATTCTTTCAAGTTCCTCTTTCATGACAGAAAAATCACAAGACAACATAGATGGTGCAATTTTCATAATCTACACATTCCTTTCCCTTTTTTAAATCTTTTACGGCTTTCGGAATGACGGTGCAACCAAAGTGGCAACAACCCAAAATCCAAGATAAACCAAAAGCTGTACAATACCTAATTTATCAAAACCTGAAATAAACGAAACGGCTGTGACAACAATAAATCCGAAAATAATTCCAATCGCCTGTATAATAATGGACAGTTTCACACTTGAACGGATTTTGATACAACCTGTAATTGCTCTTGCAAAGGAGGACAGGCGGCCTCTTGTCGCCAAATAGGCTCTCGTTTCATTTTCCATGCCTGATTTTGCTTCATCGGCAATCTGTCCCAACGCCGTTGGCAAAACAGTGATACAGCGTGGATACAGACGGAATTTTTCGGCAATATGGTTTGGTGTAATATTACAGTCCAATGTACGAACAACCAAACATACACCGCAATCTTGCAGCTTTTGAAGTTCTGCCGCCGTTTCACGGTCGGCACGATAGGACAATACCAATAATGCACATAAATCGCCGCCAACGGACAAATAGGCAATTTCTCTCCCCTTATACATCGTTTCATATTCAACCTTTGGAATAGAAACATTGTGCATTTCCATGAGCTTTCGGTTGCCGATAAGAACACGCTTGCCCTCAACCCAACCGACTAAACCCATATTATCTTCATACAATACACTTTCAACCTTAGGCAATATCTCCATGCGTCCCTGAATAATATTTTCAAAAACATAGGCAAAAGTGCCTTTGGCGGCAAAAGATACCGCCGCACCTGCCAAAAGGGCATCATTGATTTTGCTTTCATTAAATATCTTCATACCGCTGAGTGTAATTGTTCCCTTCGGATAAAGGTCGTTGACATCAACAATAATGGCGTTTGTGTCGCAGAATTGACGAACCGCCGCATAATTGGACACCATCGCACTCTTACGCCCTGCCGACTTGCATAAACGGGACATCGGAATATTAACCGCCAACAAAGAACAAATCGGCGTTGTAATACAAGCAGTTAATGCAAAAGAGGTCATTGCTCCCGCAGCGTCAGCATGAATAATTCCATATAAAATTCCCAC
>JBJEQG010000144.1:8750-10089 GCA_051881635.1 Acutalibacteraceae bacterium | reverse complement strand
TCACGCACACGGGTAATCATCATAACTTTGCCAAATGTATTAAGGAATAATGCCAACATGAGAAGCGGCGTATAAATCGGATATGTTCCGTTAATAAATACATTCGGATAGAACATTGCGGCAACGGACTCAACCAAAATGGCAAAAGCTGATACAGTCAATGCCGTATCGGAATTACCTTTAAATGCCCTGAGCGGCATTAAACCGTTGATAATCGGCACACGACATACTACAATACCAACTGCTAAAATAATAAAGTTGATAAAGCCTGCAACCAACCAGCCGTATGTTACGCCTGAAAACAAATTAGGTGCAAAAGTAACTAACAGGGATAATACGGTTGACGCAATAAAAAGAATGAAGATAATAAGCTCACGCCAAAAAAGTGAACGGACACTTTCGTTAAGTTGGAAACGGATTTCTTTTTCCTCGTCACGATTGCGGTATTCGTCAATCGTCTTTTTCTGCTCCTCAACCGTATCATATTCGCTCTCATCAAAACTTTCTTCATCACTGAACAATTTGGCAATACGCTTTTTACCTGACTTTTTTGAACTGCGTTTTGGTTTTTGGGCTTTTCGATTTTCCTCCGTTTCAACCTCATCAATATCTCTTGGCATTAAAATAGGTGCCGTAAATTCTGCTTTTTTGCTTTCAGCTTTTTTTTCAGACTTCTTTTCCGATTTTTGAGATACTATGGGCGGTTTTTCCGTTTGTGGTGTGGGGATTTTGGATTTTGCGGATTGTTCCGGTTTTTTTGGAACAGTCGCAATAACAATTTCGGGCTGAGTTACCTTTTCCTCTGCTATTTTCTCCACTTTTTCTGTTTTTGTGGGAGTTTGAGTGGCTTGCTCCCGACTTTTATCCAAAAACCTATATACACGATACTCACTGCGGACAATCTTCGTAAATTTGCCTGCCATAACACAGAAATTGCGGTACTCATATTCGGGGTGGTACATCAAAACAGGCTCTGCTCGTTCTGCATGGTTGTCATTAACACTTTCATGCATTTCTTCGGCACGCTTCTCACCGTCACCAATGCCAAATTCAACCTTAGGTGTTGGATTTCCTGATACTGCTGCGGCTCTTTGTGCCGCTTTACGAGCTGCTTTTGCTTGTTTAAATTTCTCGGTACAGTCCTTGACAAACATAAATTCATCATTAGATTGCTGTGTTTCATCTGCGGATTGGTTCACCTGTTGGGGTTCAGCCGTCTTTTCCGCACTTTCGGAAACTGTCGCTTTTAACGGTTCTTCAATGGGATTTTCTTCGGACTTAACTGCCGTTTTCGGTTTACTGTAATCCTGTACAAAACTAAATTCTTCGGTCGGTTCAT
>JBJEQG010000144.1:0-8650 GCA_051881635.1 Acutalibacteraceae bacterium | reverse complement strand
AGGTTCAACAGCCTTTTCTGCACTTTCGGAAACTGCTGTTTGTTTTGGTGATGTATTTACTGCCTGTTTTAAAAGCGTTTCCTGTACTCTTTGTTGTTCTTCCAAAGGCATACTTGCAATCGGCTGGGGTGGAGCTTGCTCAATTACCTTTTCTCCCTGTACGGAATCCCGATAAGCAAATGCACCTACACCATGTGGCAAATTCTCATTTTCTGTTTCGGCTCTCTGTGTAGAAAATGTTTTTATCCTCATCTCATTTGCAATAATCTCGTCCAAAGTTAAATCCTGAACAGGTGGTGTCCTCAACAACTCTGGTTTGATTTCCGTATTTCTGACGGCAACCTGCATAAGGTCAGGACCTTTTTCTGGTTTTGGTTCTTCAACGGGTGCGGAATAAATGATATTGGAAGATTTTGAAACTTCTTCGGTTCTATCGTCAGAAACGGTTTCCGTATGCTTTTCGTTAATGGGTTCTTCGCTCGGTTCTGTCGGTTCAAAAATAACAATTTCGTTTGTCTTTAACGGCTCAACAGATTTTTCCTCTTTGGATTTTTTTTGGCGTGAAAACAATACAAATTCATCGTCAATATCAGATTCATCAACTTGTTTCAGCTTTTCTGCCCATGCCATAATTTTTGTTTTGGGATCGGGCAAAAAGGTTTCATCCGGCGAGATTTCCTCCGCCTCCTGTTCCGGATCTCTTTTCATTCCCATAACAAATTCCGTTACTTTACGGCGAGTTGAGGCAAAAAGTCCACTTAAACTTTTATCTGCCACTGTTTCATTTGAAGAAGGCTCTAATGTATCGGGTTTCTGTTCTGTTATATCCTCTATTTTGGGTTGATAATCATCAAAAACATCATGAACATCAATATTTGGTTCAATATATTCTTCCTCTTCCCTTTTTTCTCCCATTATATCGCCTCCTTAGTTTGCTTTCAGTCCCAAGCGTTGGCGTGTAAACTCATACATTAACACGCCTGCGGCAACAGAAGCGTTAAGAGAAGTTATTTTTCCGCACATCGGCAAAGACAAAACCACATCGCATTTTTCACGCACCAAGCGGCTCAATCCCCGTCCTTCTGAACCGATAACCAATGCCGCCGCCCCTTTGAGGTTAGCGGAACAATAGCTCTGTCCGTCCATATCCGCACCGTAAATCCAAAAACCTTTCTCTTTCAGTTCATCAATAAGATGTGCCAAATTCGTTACACGGGCTACGGGCATATATTCGTATGCTCCCGCAGAGGCTTTTCCGACAATATAAGTCAATCCGACAGCACGACGCATTGGAACAATAACTCCATGTGCTCCTGCACATTCTGCTGTTCGGATAATTGCTCCCAAATTGTGTGGGTCTTCAATACCGTCCAAAATAATCAAAAACGGCGGTTCACCTTTTTCTTCCGCCAACTTAAACATATCCTCCACAGTGGAATATGCCTTTGCCGCTGCAATCGCCACAATACCTTGATGCGATGCACCGCCGCACATAGCGTCCAATTTACGGCTGTCCACTTCCTTAATCGGAATATTCTGCTCTTTCGCCAAAGCAATAATCACTTTAACAGAGCCTGACAATTCCCCTTTTGAAACCATAACCGTTTCTATGGCACGATGTGCCTTAACCGCCTCCATAACGGGATTTCTGCCTGCAATAATATCTTTATTCTCTTTTTCATTTATATTTTGTTGTTCACGCATATATATCCGCCCTTAATCTACATTATTATACAAGTTAATATTATAACACATAAGAAGTTTTTTTTGAAGTTATTTTTATAAGATTTTTCTTTGCTTTTTGACGAATTGTCTAAAATTTGATAGTGCTGTTTTTATTCAAATGTTATCAATTAAACTTTAAAATCCGTATTGCCCTGTCAAAGTATCATAGAATAAAGGGGTGTGCGGCGGACAGGGCGTAAAAAACAGAAACATCAAAAAATATAGTGACAATGCCGCCAAGGCAGGAATAAAAAGGCACTGCGGTTTTTTCTTTGTAAACATAAAAGCTGCCGCTCCCAAACGGCAAACAATCCCTATAACAAAGACTGCTATATAATAAGCCCAGCCGGCACCATAAAGAACGGCAGCAAACAAACCTAATATTGTATAGGCATACAGGCTTATGACATAAACCGGAACAAAACGCACAACTGACAGCCGTACTGCTCCCATTTCTAAAAGCGAGATGACCATAAACGACAACATAAACGGTTTAAAACGCTCCCATGGACTATTATTGACTCCTGAAATAAACTGACTCCATATTGCTCCATGAGATAACAGCGGAGCAAAATCCATAATCAGCCCAAATCCGAAAAGGAGAAAGGCTAAACCAAGCTCTATCCGCATAAATCTTGCTTGTGTCACATTTTGCCCCCTTATACCAAAATAAAAGGCTTGCCTTACATTATTATGGAAAGGCAAGCTCTTTTATGATGATATAAAATTATAACAAGGGCAAAACAAACATGAGTGAAATTCCCGCTCCCAAAAGTGCGAACACACAAGCAAACAAAACTTTCTTCCAACGCCCCTTATGCTTTTGCAACATAGACGGTGCTCCCATTTCATTAAGCAGGCGTTTTGCTTCACGCTCCAAAAGTTCATGCTGTGCTGATGCATATTCAGGTTTAATCACAAGTAAGGCACGGTCGTAATACTGACTGCCTGTTTCCGTAACTTCTATAATATTTCTGCTAATTCCCCTAATCATAAATTTGCCCTCCAACTTAAATTTGGTAAAAATATCTTGGGCAATTTTTTCAAAGGATATACAAAATTTTACGACAGTTTTTCAAAATTTATTTTCGTTAGAACAGTTTGTTGGTTATTGTTTTTCAATATACAACTCCACAACCTCAACCTTGCCGTCCCACTTGCTTTTTCCTACGGTCATACCGCATTTTTGTGTGTAAAATTTGATATTTTCCGTTTTATCGGCAGGCGTAATCAATTCTATTCTCCGATAGTCTTTGCAAATGTTTTGTATATACTTAAATGCCTTTGTGCCAATCCCTTTTCCCTGATATTCGGGTATGACACACAGACAGCCGACATAGTAAACACCGTTGCCCTTATTCTCAAAAGAAAGTACACCAACGGGGACATCATCGCACAATATAATATACTTTGGATAACGCTCGATTGAATATTTCATACACTCAACGGTTCTGCCATAAGCGGGACATTCACCGTAACGCACATAGTCCGCATAAAATGATTGATTATATATCTCAATCAACAACTCGGTATCGACAATCTCTGCCTTTCTGTACGCTATCTTCATTTTACATTTTACGGTTATACCTATCATAACGGTTTCACCGTCAACATTGTTCCAAACGGAATGGGGAATTTTCCCGTCAACCAAAAAACTTTCGTTTTTTCTGATTATTACTGTTTCATCGCCAAGCAAAATCTTTGCCTCGCCTTGTGTAACAATAAAAAGGTGGTTATGTTCATGCGTATGCTTTTCAGTCGGTCCGCCGCCGTTTGGAGATAGATATGCTATTGAGCCGTTTATAATCTGCCCACATTCTCCAAACAGGGGTTTTGCCAAAAAGTTAATATGGTTTGGCGGTGTCATAAATTCATTCATCATTCTGCACTCACTTTCTTAATTTTTATAGTTTTTAAGTATCCATTCATTCGATACAGCAAGCTGTTCTTTTTTCTGTTAAAATCCAATTATAGTGTAATTTACAAAAAAACTTTTGTCAATATAGCAAAAGAGCAAAATCCTAAAAAAGACTTTGCTCTCTTGAAAATACTTCAAATATATACGAAAAAGAATTATACAAACTGTAAAGTTGAAAACTTTTTTAAAATGTTGAAAACTTGGTTGAAAATGTTAATAACTCAACAGGATTTTTCTTGATTTTTACTTGAAATTCACATATTTTTTTCGATTAAAGACTTTTTTAACTTTAAAAAAATTAAACAATCTGTAATATCTTAAAAATCAAGGGGAAAACTCATATTTTCACAACGATTTTTTAACCTATGGTAAATAGTGATAGAGTTCATTATAATTTTCAATTTCTTCATCATTGGGATTGCCTTCGGGAATTAACCCTGTACAGTCCGTCATGGAATAGGCATTACAAAATTCTTCCAGAAATTCATCGGTGGACTCAATCGGTCGTTCCTTATCTTTTGAATACATAAAAACACCTCCATGCCTTATAGTATCAGCGGCAAGGAGATGTTTTATTAAAGGAAAATCTTATTTTTGGGTAATTGATTTATTCTCCAAATCTTCAATTTCATTGAGATTATACGGCGTTTGCTGATAAACAAAATAGTTGAGCCAATTTGTAAAAAGCAAAGTCGCACAGCTTCGCCATGTCAACGGCGGCAATGCTGCGGGGTCGTTTCCCGGAAAATAATTATATGGTACTTCGGGTTTAATTCCCTTTTTGACATCTCGAAAATACTCAGCCGCCAAAGTGTTGCGGTCATATTCGGGGTGTCCGAGAATAAAAAACTGCCGTCCGTTTTTGTTGGCAACGATAGCCACACCTGCAATATTGGAAGACGCTAAAATTTCAAGTTCTTCATGCTTGCGGATTTCGGAACGATGCACACCGGTATAGCGTGAATGTGGCATCATGATTTTATCGTCAAAACCACGCATTAACGGGTGGAAAGCATCTAAAACTCTATGGCGGAAAATGCCCGAAATTTTTTCGTCAAGTGTATATTTCGGTACACCGAAATGATAATACAATCCTGCCTGAGCTCCCCAACAGATATGCATGGTACTGTACACATGATGTTTAGACCACTCCATAATCTGTGTCATTTCCTGCCAATAATCCACATCTTCAAATGCCATTTTTTCAACGGGAGCTCCTGTGATAATCATACCATCGTAATAATTATCTTTCAATTCGTCAAAGGTCTTGTAGAATGTTGTCAAATGCTCCTGCGGTACATTCTTTGATGTATGGGACGCTGTATGCATAAGTTCAATATCCACTTGTATTGGACTGTTTCCCAAAAGACGCAAAATCTGTGTTTCAGTTTCAATTTTTGTCGGCATGATATTGAGAATAAGGATTTTCAGGGGACGAATATCCTGAGAAACCGCTCTCTCATTTGCCATGACAAATATATTTTCCGCTTCCAAAGTATTATAAGCCGGAAGTCCGCTTTGTATGTTAATCGGCATAGACCGTTCTTCCTTTCATCTGCCTGTCTTTATCTATGGCGTACAATGATTAGTATAGCACAAATTCTCCGCTCCCGTCAATTCCTATATGTGGAAAAATCCCCCGATAATTCCAATCGGGGGATTGATAACTCTATACGATAAATCTTAAATTCTGGCTACGCCTGACTTTTTTGCCGCTTCCATAACAGCTTTTGCAACCGTTGCACCAATGCGTTCGTCAAATGCTTCCGGTAAAATATATTCCTCTGTCAGCTTATCATCATCAACAAGGCCTGCAATCGCATAAGATGCCGCCAACTTCATCTCGTCATTGATTGTCTTTGCACGACAATCCAAAGCACCACGGAAAATTCCCGGAAATGCCAAAACATTATTGATTTGGTTCGGGAAATCGGAACGCCCTGTGCCGACAATCCTAGCCCCTGCCGCTTTTGCCAAATCCGGCATAATTTCAGGTGTTGGGTTGGACATCGCAAAAACAATCGGGTCAGATGCCATAGAACGCACCATATCCTCTGTAACAACATTCGGAGCGGATACACCGATAAATACATCTGAATTTTTCATGGCATCTGCTAAAGAGCCTTTCAAATGTTCACGATTTGTAATTTTAGCCATAGCCTGCTTTTCGGAGTTCAATCCCTCTGCTCCCTCGCAAACAATACCACGACTATCAACCAAAATCATATTCTTTACGCCCATTTGGAGCAAATGTTTCGCAATCGCAATACCTGCTGAGCCTGCACCGTTAATTACAACACGAATTTCTCCAATATCTTTTTTAACAATGCGGAGGGCATTCAGCAAAGCGGCGGCAACAACAATTGCCGTACCATGCTGGTCATCATGGAATACGGGAATATCACAAATTTCTTTCAAACGGCGTTCAATCTCAAAGCAACGGGGAGCGGCAATATCCTCCAAGTTGATACCGCCAAAACTGCCTGAAATCAAATAAACGGTGCGTACAATTTCGTCAACATCTTTGGAGCGTACACAAAGCGGAAAAGCGTCTACATCGGCAAAGGATTTAAACAAAGCACATTTGCCTTCCATAACGGGCATACCTGCCTCAGGTCCAATATCACCCAAACCCAAAACAGCCGTACCGTCTGTAATTACGGCAACAAGATTATTTCTTCTTGTCAGTTTAAAGGACTTTTCATAGTCCTTCTGAATTTCAAGACACGGTTCAGCAACACCCGGTGTATATGCCAAAGACAAGGCTTTGCTGTCTTTAATGGATACACGGGACACAACTTCAATTTTACCGTTCCACTCATAGTGTTTCGCTAATGACTCTTCTTTGATATTCATTGTTCACAAATCCTTTCGATTGTTTTTAATCATTCTTTCTCTATTTTATTACAAGACACATAAATTGTAAAGGGTACTTTTTTCGACACTCAGCTTGATATTATCCAAAAAAGACGGGATATATAAGGGACAGCGTCTTTTATAGGGGTTTGGGGACAAAGTCCCCAAATTACAAGAGAGTGTTTTGCCATTCAGCGGAAACGGCATCGCTTGGCATTCTCCAATCACTGCGTGGGGACAGCGTAACCGTACCAACCTTTGGACCGTCCGGCAAACAGGAACGCTTGAACTGCTGTGCAAAGAAACGGCGGATAAAAACAGTCAGCCATTTGTAAATGACTTCATCGCTGTATTCGTTGGCAAAGGCAATTTTCGCCAAACGATAAATTTTCTTTGGAGTGAAACCGAAACGCACCAAATAGTATAGGAAAAAGTCGTGAAGTTCATAAGGTCCAACAAGGTCCTCTGTTTTTTGAGAAATTTCTCCGTCCTTTGGCGGCAGCAATTCAGGACTAACTGGCGTATCTAAAATATCACGCAAAACCGCACTTAATTTTTCATCTGATTTACTCGCTTCGTACGCTGTAATATGCCGTACAAGCGTTTTCGGTATGGATGCATTAACCGCATACATGGACATATGGTCGCCGTTATAGGTTGCCCAACCCAACGCCAACTCCGAAAGGTCACCTGTACCGATAACCAAACCGCCTGTCATATTGGCAATATCCATGAGAACCTGTGTGCGTTCACGAGCCTGACCGTTTTCAAAGGTTACATCTAAGTTTTCTTTATTTTGTCCAATATCTTCAAAATGACTTAAAACGGATTGACTGATATTGATTTCACGGAAACTTGTACCATACGCTTCCGCTAAAAGTTCGGCATTGCTTTTTGTGCGTTTTGTTGTACCAAAACATGGCATGGTAACAGCTATAATATTTTTTCTGTCCAACTTCAACATATCAAAGGCATGAACCGCAACAATCAATGCCAAAGTGGAATCCAAACCACCGGACAAACCGATTACGGCAGTTTTTGCGTGTGTATGTTTCAGGCGTGTTGCCAAACCTGTTGCCTGCATTGTCAAAATATCCTCACAGCGTTCCGCAAGGTTCTCTTTGCTTTGCGGTACAAACGGCGTTTTGCTGATTGGACGCTTTAAGTCCAAATCAAGAATTGGAATATCAAAAGGAATTAACGAACAGTCTTTGTCCTCGACAAAAGTGTTGGATTTACGGCGTTCACCCTCTAATTTCTGCAAGTCAACATCGGCATAAACAATGCCTGTTGTATAACGCTTGGACTCGACACACAAAGTTCCGTTTTCGGCAATCAGATTATGCCCTGCAAAAATCATATCGGTGGTGCTTTCACCAAAACCTGCACTTGTATAAGCATAAGCACAAACCAAACGGGCGGAAGTTGAACTTACAAGCATACGGCGATAATCCGCTTTACCAATAACCTCATCACTTGCGGAAAGATTAGCAATCACGGTTGCTCCTGCCAATGCCAAATTCGTGGACGGTGAACATGGTGTCCAAACATCTTCGCAAATCTCCACTCCGAAACGCCATTCCGGCATGGAATTACAAACAAACAATGTATTAGGTGAACATAAAACTGTTTCTCCACACAAGTCCACCTGGAATGGCTTTTTGCCTGGCGTAAAATGGCGGGCCTCATAAAATTCGCTGTAATTGGGAATAAATTGTTTTGGCACTAAACCAAGAATTTTTCCGTGCAGCAAAACCGCTGCACAATTATATAATCCTGAGTGATAGCGTACTGGTAAACCGACTAAAATAACACTGTCTAAATTTTGTGTTGCATCTAAAATCATGGACAACCCCTGTTCTGCCGCTTGAATGAGTGTATCCTGCAAAAACAAATCATTACAGGTATAACCTGTCAGACACAACTCCGGAAAAACAATCAAACCTGCATTATTCTGCGATGCCTCAATCGCCATTTGTATAATAGCGTGAGCATTTACGGTACAATCGGCAAGCCGAACGGTAGGTGTGGCACACGCTATTCTGAGAAAACCGTCTTTCATAAAAAAAATACCTCCGCAAGAGAAAATAATCCTACGGAGATATTATAACCTATTTCCCTTTTTTTTACAATATTTTATCCCTTAACTGT
>JBJEQG010000143.1:0-2094 GCA_051881635.1 Acutalibacteraceae bacterium | reverse complement strand
TAAACTTTAATATTCCGAAAGAGGGTCGTACTTAACATTATTGTAGCGTGTTTCAAAGTGGAGGTGTGGCCCTGTGGAATATCCTGTTGAACCAACATAACCGATAACCTGTCCTGCCTCGACCGTATCGCCAATAGATATGACAACATCGCACAGATGACCGTAAACCGTAACTTTACCGTTGCCATGGTCAATCATAACATAGTTACCATAACCGCCACCACAACCGCAGCTTGAATTTTTGCCGTAATCGTGGGTACAGCCGTTATAAGCGGAAAAGACCACACCGCTTTGTGCAGCAACGACCGCCGCACCATAAATAGAGCCGTCTGCAATATCCAATGCTCCATGATTATTTGCTCCACGATTTTCATCAAATGTTGAAGTTAAATAGGTATGTCCCGGACAAGGCCATACAAAAGAGCCGTCCTCCGGTACATCAACCGAAGGCTGATTTTTTAAGGATTCATAATATTCTTCAATTTGTTTGTCAAGTTCTTCCTGTTGAAGTTGATTTTCCTCGATAGCATTTTCCGTATCGGCAGCTAATTGCTTTAATTCCGCAATCAAAGCAGTATTTTCTTCGGAAAGGCGGTTGATTTCAGCTTTCTCTTTTTCGAGATTTTGTTTTTGAGTTTCAACTTCCTTTTTATAAATATCCAATGCTTTTTGTTCGCCCTCAATGGTAGACATTTGATTTTGCAGTTCTGCAATCAGTTTGTTGTCGTTTGACGCAATCTGCTGTATGATTTCGGTTTTATCCAAAAAATCGGAAAAATCTTTTGCACCGAGAATAATTTCAAGTGTTGAGGTATCACCGGCACGATAAATGGCTCTAAGGCGTTGACAAAGCAAATCCAAACGGTCGGAAATTTTATTTACCGTTTTATCAACTATTGCCTGTTTTTCTGCAATTTGTTGGTTCAGTTCGTTAATTGTTTGATTATTGGATTTGATTTGCTGGCTCAAAACGGAAATCTTTTCCTGTAATACTCCCGCATAAGCGGTTTTATCTTCGATATTTTTACGGGCGTTTTCTAACTCGATCTGTAATTTTTCACTTTGGGCGTTTAATGCCTCCTGTTCGTTTTTTGCACTGTCAAGGTCGAATGCAATAACGGGCTGTATTACTACACCGCTAACCAATACCGTACAAAGAAAAGCGGACAAGGCTTTTTTGAACTTATTTTTCAAGACTTTCCCTACTTTCTTTATTCAAATATTTTGCAACAGATATAAATCCTCCGATAAGACCAATCAGCATACCTGCCGCCGAAAAAGTCAAGAGGAACGGCAGCCAAATATCGGACAGTGGAATAGCAGTGTCCTTTATCATGGCTACAATGCTTGTTACAATATCCAGAGCAGGATTGTAAAGGGCAAACAAAATACCCGAAGCAATAACACCCGACAGCAACCCGATAACCATAGCCTCAATCAGGAACGGCAAACGAACAAATGCATTTGTTGCACCAACGGATTTCATAATGCTGATTTCCGAACGACGGGAATAAACCGTCATGCGAATGGCATTTGAAATAATGAACAGTGTCACAATGCCGAGAACGATAATCAGCCAAAAGCTGACGAGTGTAACAAAATTATTGAGTTTCGTCAAAAGTCTTGCGACTTCGCTGCGGTCAGAAATTGTATCAACGCCCTCGATATTGTTAATGGTCTTAATTGTTTCCTTGTATTTGGAAAGGTCGGCAAGCGTAATATGATAAGCGTTTTGCAAAGGATTTTCATTTTCTACGGCAGAAAAAATATTGCCAAGCGTTTCACGGTATTCCTCTAACGCTTTTGTTCGGGAGTAGAAAGAACATTCTGCAACATTATCAACCGCCGCAATCTTATTTCCTAATTTAATTGCCTCTGTATCGCTCAAACTGTCATCTAAATAAACCGTCATCATATTGTCATCACCGATTGATGAAATAAGGCTGCGAACATTGAGTGAAATAATCATGGCAGCTCCCGTAATCAGCAGGCAGGAAACCAAAACGGCAATAGAGGTTATGGTGAGTAAACTATGACTGAAAATGCTCCGCAAACCCTCTTTAATTAAGTACTTTAAGCTATATAGTTTCATGC
>JBJEQG010000142.1:0-2110 GCA_051881635.1 Acutalibacteraceae bacterium | reverse complement strand
ATGAACAGCCTTATGGGCATTGTTTGGTGGTTGGTTCGTGTTGCGGTTCTGATTATTGGTGGTGTGCCTTCAATCATTAAGATTGTACAGGGTCAGTCCGATGAAAATCCCCGTGACCGTAACGCCGGTATTACTACATTGATTATTTCAGCAGCTTGCTTTGGTGCAACATTTGCCATTGAAGCACTGATTGGCTGATTTTAGTTCCAACAGAATAAAGTATAGGAGTACCGTTAGAAGGGGAACGGTACTCTCTTACTTATTCATTTTATCTTTGAAAAGAAAGGAGCAGACAAATGACGCTTTTAACTATGAAACAGCGGAAAATGTGCAAAAGGCTGTCAAGCATAACAATGGCTTTAATAATTTTGATGTCAGTCTTTGAATGTATTCATGTTTACGCTTCGAGTTCGTTTTCTGTTTCTATCAGTGTATCCGCCAAAAGCACAAAAGTTAATGAAGCGGTACTGATAAAGGCAAGTGCGGGCGGCAGTTCGGGTTGTATTCCGTTCAAATACAGATTTTTATACTCGACCGATGACGGCAGTTCATGGAAATATTGCGGCACATCGGATTATTCAAGCAGTTCCCAATATACATTCATACCGTCCGAACATGGTATTACCACCACAACAACTGTTCGCATAAAAGTTCAGGCACAGTGCAATGAGGGAAACACACAGTATTCGGGGACAGAAGTTCTCAATGTACTGCCAAATTCAACAACAGCTTTGCAAATATCATCTGCCTCCGTTACACCGTCCAACGGGTATAAAATCGGTACGGTTTTGACGGCAACAGCAACGGCAACGGGCGGAACAGCTCCATACACATATCAGTTTTCTTACAAAAAATCTTCGGCAACAGCCTACACAATCGCAAAAAGCTATTCCGAAACATCTTCATACACCATGAACACAAGCACATGGGACGCAACCGCTTATGACATCAAAATCACTGTTAAGGACAGCAAGTCTGCAACATATTCTTATGTCGCCTCTGTAACATTGTCGGCAACAACACCGCTTGTCAACAGTTTTACAGTGCCGACAGAAGAAACAATCGGCGGTAAAATCGGCTTATCAGCGTCAGGTGCTGACGGCATTCGACCATATACATTTACTTTCAGCTATTATCCCGTCGGTTCAAGCGGAAGCAAAACAACGATTGCAAGCAATACCACAGGTATCGCTACATGGGACACCAAAGGCATGACGGCAGGAAATTATGTTGTTGAGGTTAAAATTGCAGACAGCAAATCATCAACGGTTTCCAAACAGGCAACCATTAAATTGACTTCCCCACCTGCACCGTCAATTACATTAAATGTTGAGCCGAGTGTTACAAAAGGTTCAACATTAGCTTTGTCGGCAACGGCAACGGGCGGAATAACACCCTATGCCTATCTTTTTGAATATCAAAAGCAAGGTGACAGTACATATACGCCGTTGACAGAGCATTATGGAGAGTCAAGCCAACAAAATCTTGATACTTCAAGTTTGGAAGTCGGCAAATATACCTGCCTTGTCCATGTCCGTGACGGCAACGGTATCTATTACCGCCAAACCTGTGCGTTTGAGGTAACACAACCGGCAATTATAAGCCATTTAAATGCCAGTAATTTATCGCCGAATGTCGGTGCTAAAATTACGCTTTCCTCTACCCTGTCGGTCTATACGGACAGCAATTTAGCCCCATACACATATAAGTTTGAATATAAAAAAGCTGACGGCGGAGATTGGACAACGATTGAGGACTATGGTTCTTCCAACAACATACAGTTTGATACTTCTGATTTGGAGGCAGTACCTTATATTCTGCGTGTCATGATTAAAGATAAAAACGGCAACGAGTATGAGGGCAATACTTGTACATTGGATATGCAGCCCTATGTTGCTCATACGCTTGATGATTTGAGAGCATTAGTTGCTTCTATTGATGAGTGGTATGAACAGGCAAGCTGCGGTTCTGCAAAAAGTGATATTGAGAATTGGAAATCCGATAAGGAAGAAAATGAGCCTGAGTTATACGCTCAATATCCCTTTGATTGGGACAGTTATTATGAATTATATTGCAAGGTTCGTGACGCAAAGGAAAGCGACAGCGAAAA
>JBJEQG010000141.1:0-9908 GCA_051881635.1 Acutalibacteraceae bacterium | reverse complement strand
ATCGGCAGTTGAATCACAAAAGGATTGGAACAGTGCCATTAAATTTTCCGACAATGCCGAAGCTTACGAATACGGTGTTGTTGTCGGATACAATACAGGGACTGTGGACAAGACGAAGGGGGCAGGCATTTTTATGCAGTGCGGCACAGAGCCGACAAACGGCAGTATTGCCATGCCGACCGAAACTATGAAAACTATTGTTGAATGGCTTACTTCCTCAACATCTGCCTTTGTTCTTATCTTATAATGTTATTCTTTTGAAAAAACTGTCATTATTGGAAAAGTGTTAAAACAAAAGTGTAACCATTTTTGTTTTGGAAACTATTGATTGACAGGTTTTTTTGAAGTAAAATATAAAAAGAGTGTTCAAAAATAATGAACAAAATTTGATAAAAAGGAGAACAATATGGTATTTGCAGATTTATATTTCCTGTATTTCTTTTTGCCGATATGTTTGATTTGCTATTTTGCCGCCAAAAAGATTGATACAAGAAATACAATACTCATTATTTTTTCGCTTATTTTCTATGCGTGGGGCGAACCGCTTTGGGTATTCCTGTTGATTTTCAGTGCATTTTGGAACTATTTTTGCGGTCGTATGATTGGAAAATATCGAAACAAAGGCAATAAAGCCAAGCTCTATACGGCGGCAGGTATCGTTTTGGATTTACTGTTATTGGTTATTTTCAAATACACCGGTTTCCTGACGGAAAATTTGAATGCCCTTTTGCACACTTCCATTCCCGTACCAAACATAATTTTGCCAATCGGTATCAGTTTCTTTACATTCCAAGCTATTTCTTATATTCTTGACTGCTATTGGGAAACCGTTGAGCCGCAAAAGGAATTTAAGAAATTCCTGATGTATCTTTCCCTGTTCCCGCAGTTGATTGCGGGTCCGATTGTTAGATACAGTACAATTGCGGAAGAAATCGACAATCGCCGTGTAACGGCGGCTGATTTGAGCGAGGGTGCAATCCGTGCTATTATGGGTATCGGCAAGAAAGTTATAATTGCCAACAACTTGTGGGCAATCGTTGATACTTTCTTTGGTTCGGATATTTCAAAGCTGTCATTCCTCGGTACATGGTTTACGGTTATCGTTTATTCCCTGTATGTTTATTTTGATTTCAGCGGCTATTCCGATATTGCAATTGGTATGGGGCGTATGTTTGGTTTCCATTTTGATGAGAACTTTCGTTATCCGTTTATTTGTAAGAATATTTCGGAATTTTGGCAGAGATGGCATATTTCACTCGGCTCATTTTTTAGGGATTATTTGCTTTATGTACCGATTTTCGGTAAATCACGCAAATATTTCGGTTTGTTCCTCGTGTGGTTCAGCACAGGCTTGTGGCATGGTGCAAGCTGGAATTTTGTTTTCTGGGGATTGTACTTCGGTATGTTTATACTCCTCGAACTCAAAATCGGCAAAAAACGCTTGAAGAAATGGCCAAAAGTCCTGACGCATATTTACAGTAAATTAGTTATCATTATCGGCTTTGGTATCTTCTACTTTGAGGATTTGGGACAGCTTGGCATATTCTTCGGCAATATTACGGGTATCAATATGATTGCCAAAGGTATTCCGTTCTGGGATATTTTGACCTATAATGCCTTTATCAACAATATTGTATTGATTGCCGTAGCAATATTGGCTTGTTTCCCTGTTGTACCGCAGTTGAAAAAGTTTTTCTTCTCGTGGGGCAACAACAATGTCTATGCAGTCGGAAAAATTGCGTCTACTGTGGCGGCAGTGTTTGTTCTTGTGATTTCAAGTATTCTTTTGGTTGATGCAACAAACAATCCGTTCCTGTATTTCAGATTTTAATGGAAGGAGGAAATTTAAAATATGGAAAATAAAAAACAACTTCCACCAGATAAAAAGGGCAAACGCTTTATTCACATGAGCCGAAAATCTGTGGAAAACGGTTTTTCAACCATTTCATTGATGATTTTAGTTCCTGTTTTTTTCCTGATTGCCATTTTCCTTTTAATGTTTCCTCGTCCGACAGAGTCGCAGCTTGAAAAGCGTAAGTTGGCGGTATTTCCGACTTTTTCGATAGGGTCTTATTTTGACGGAAGTTTTACTGCGGGTGTAACAACATACTATGATGATACAGTTCCGTATCGTGATACATTTAAAAATATGGGCAATAATTTCAGAAATCTTTTTGGATTTGCAACGGGTGACGGAGTAAAAGTAATCGGTAATCCCAACAAAAAGCCCTCAAAGGTAGAACCGGACACCTCAAAAACCGAAAGCAATCCAAATACATCAATAGAGCCTTCAAAGAGCGAATCGTCAGCCTCAAATTCCGAACAGACAAGTACACAGGAAAGCTCCCATAGAGATTACAGAGGAGAATATGCTGATTACAGCGTTGAAAACGGTATTATTGTTGTAAAGCAGGACGGACATTATCGTGCAATGGAATTACTCGGCGGCGGTACAGGTAATGCCTACGCATCAGCGTTACAGCTTATGAAAGAAGAATTGGGCGACAGTGTAACGATTTATTCCATGCCTGCACCTTTGGCAAGCGAATATTATTTGCCCTCCAACTATTCGGATTATGCCGTAAGCCATGCGGAATATTTTGATAATTTGGCAACAAAACTCGGTGACTCTATTGTATCTATCAATATTTGCGATGTTCTTGCACAACATCAGGAGGAAGATATTTTCTGCCGTACAGACCACCACTGGCAGCCGTTGGGTGCTTATTATGCTGCACAAACCTTTGCAAATGTTGCAGGTGTGCCGTTTGCCGATTTAAGTACCTATGAGGTTGTGAAAAACGAGGGATTTGTCGGCACAATGTATGCGTTCTCCAAAGATGCCAACCTTTTGAACGACCCTGAAACATTTACCTATTATAAACCCTCCAACAAGTATCAGACTTATTACTATGATACTTCATTTGGCTATGAAGGAACAGGTAATCTGCTTTGGCAAACCGATACCGCCAATTCTTATCTGGTATTTATGGGCGGTGACGAAAAGGTTGTTAAGGTTCAGACCGATGTCAAGAACGGCAGAAAACTCTGTATAATTAAGGACAGTTACGGTAATGCCGAAGTACCTTTCTATACAGGTTCCTTTGAAGAAATTTATGTCATTGATATGCGTTATTTCAACTGCAATTTGGTTGACTTTGTTCAGCAAATGGGTGTCACAGATGTATTGTTTACCATGTGTTCCTATTCAGTTTACGGTGCGAATGCTGATAACCTTGAAACTTTGAGAACACAGAATAAAGGTGTAACCATTGTAGATGCCGCTTTGAAAAAAGAGGACGAATGATTTTTCAATAGACCTTTTCGATAACTTATCAAAATTAAAATTTAGGTCAAGCCTTTTTAAAGGCTTGCGGTTTCCAAAGGCATTTTGCCAGCGGCGGCTCGCCGCCCTTTGGTGGGGTTTGGGGCAACGCCCCAACAGTCTAAATTCTTAAAAGGGCAAACGAAGTTTGCCCACTGTTTTACGGTTATCGAACAGGTCTGATAAGCCTTCTCGAAAGGGGCATGAATTGAAACGAATGGAGGTTTATTGATGAAAGAACTCGAATATCCGTTTGATGCCGCCTATATATCCAAAAAAAGAAAATCTTTGAAAAAGGCACTTTTGGCGGACGGTTCTTCCCGTATCAGAAAAAAAATCGCCGTTTTGGGCGGTTCAACAACAAATGATATTGTTGTCTTTTTGGATTTATTCCTTTTAAATGTTGGTATCGAGGCAGAATTTTATCAGTCTGAATATGCCCAGTATTGGCAGGACGCAATGTTCCCAAATGAGGAACTTTTGAATTTTCACCCGGATTTGATTTTCATTCATACCACAAACCGCAATATTAAAGACTATCCGACACCACGCACTTCAAAAGCAGAGTGTGAGCAGCTTTTGGAAACATCATACCGCCATTTTGCGGATATGTGGGAGAAACTTTCCGATACTTACCATTGCCCGATTATTCAAAATAATTTTGAAATGCCTTTGTATCGTCTTTTAGGTAATAAGGATTGCAGTGATTATCGTGGGCGTTTAAATTTCCTTACCCGTCTTAACATGAAATTTTATGCTTATGCAGAGGAGCATGAAAATTTCTATATCAATGACCTTAATTATATTTCC
This sequence comes from Acutalibacteraceae bacterium, assembly GCA_051881635.1. GTDB lineage: Bacteria > Bacillota > Clostridia > Oscillospirales > Acutalibacteraceae > JBJEQG01. Next base: position 5,773 of record JBJEQG010000141.1, on the reverse strand, counting down.
GCCTGTTACGGTTTGGATAAGTGGTCAGACCCGTCTTATTGGAATATGTACAAATACGCAATGTGCGTAGAGGCAATTCCCGAATTTTCATTCAATATCGCCCATATCGTCAAATCTTTGTTTGGTAAGAATAAAAAAGCGTTGGCGTTGGATTTGGATAATACATTATGGGGCGGTGTTGTCGGTGATGACGGTGTGGACGGTATCCAAATCGGACAGGAAAACGGTGTTGCCCAGTCATATTATGAGTTCCAGCAGTATATTAAGAGCCAAAAAGATTTAGGTATATTGCTGACTGTTTGTTCCAAAAACGAGCATGAAAATGCTTTGGCAGGTTTAAACCACCCTGAGGGTGCATTAAAGCCCGATGATTTTATTGTTATCAAGGCAAATTGGGACCCGAAAGACCGCAATATTGCCGATACTGCCGCAACACTTAATATACTGCCGGAGTCGATTGTTTTTGTTGATGACAATCCTGCCGAGCGTGAGATTGTTCAAGCACAACTTAACGGTGTTATTGCTCCCGCAATCGAGGGTGTTGAAAATTATATCCGTATCATAGACAGAAACGGATTTTTTGAAGTTACGACATTCAGTGATGATGACCTGAAACGCAACGAGATGTATAAGGCAAATGCGGAAAGAGCCGCACAACAATCGGCCTTTGCAAACTATGAGGACTATTTGCACAGTTTGGATATGACAGCGATTATTGATGATTTTGTTCCGGTTTATATCCAAAGAATTACACAGTTGACAAACAAGAGCAATCAATTCAATGTAACGACAAAGCGTTATACACAAGCGGAAATGGAAGCGGTTGCCGCAGATGACAATTATATTCGTTTGTATGGAAAGTTAGCGGATAAGTTTGGCGATAACGGTGTGGTTTCAGTTGTTATCGGCAAAAAGAACGGCGAAGTTTTGGATATGGAACTTTGGCTGATGAGCTGTCGTGTTTTAAAGCGTGATATGGAGCTTGCCATGCTTGACACTTTGGTTGAAAAGTGTCGTGAACAGGGGATAAAGACCATTCAAGGTTACTATTATCCGACCGCAAAAAACAAAATGGTCAAAGACCTGTACGGCTTTTTTGGATTTGAGAAAATCTCAGAGAACGAAAACGGCGATACGGTTTGGGAACTGAATGTTGCCGATTATCAGACAAGAAATAAGGTTATTCGTGTGTCAAATAATACAGCCTTAATGATTGACTGATTAACTACCCGTTATGCAGGGCATGAATTGAAGCATTTTCGCAAAAAATATATTAAAAGGAGTTTTACACATGGACGAGAAAGTAATTTATCGCAGATTGAACGGTGTTTTCCAAGATGTTTTTGACGATGAAACAATCACCGTAAACGCAAAGACAACCGCAGATGATATTGACGATTGGGACAGTTTGGAGCATATCACTTTGATTTCTGCCGTTGAAAAGGAATTTGGCATGAAATTCAAAATGGGCGAGATTTCTTCAATGAAGAATGTCGGTGAAATGGTTGGTATCATAGCTGCTCGTGCAAAAAAATAAGCCAAGAGTTTAGATATTACCCCTATAAAACTTTTATCAATGGGAGAAAACTGAAATGACGGTTTTCTCCCATATTTTTTGTCTATATTTACTATCTAAGTTTAATTGACAATAAAGTCAAAAAATGTTAATATTGTATATATTAAAGGAATTTTAAAGAATTTGGATAGAAAGTAGGTAAGTGTATGAACAGCAAAAAATTCTCAAAGAAAATGAAATTTTCCGCCATATTTATGGTTTTTGTACTTTTGAGCGTTTGGGGCATAAGCATAATAAATGCACCGATTGCCAAAGCGGTTGATGTTGTTGCGGCTCAAACCGCTGAATTAGCCAATACTTCAACTTTCAGTGCCACAAGTATTGTCAAAGGCGGCTATATTAAAATAACAGGCTCAGCGACAGGTGGCACAAGTCCTTATCAGTATGCTGTGGCTGCAAGACACAGCACAAGCAGTAAGTGGACAGTTTTAAAAAATTACAGCACTTCAAATACATATACATGGACACCTGCCCAAACGGGAACTTACTATGTATCAATTAAGGTTAAAGACAACAATGGCACAGTCGTTTCCAAAACACAGGCAGTTAAAGTCGCCGAAACGCAACTTGTCAATAATTCGACAGTCAGTGCTGCAAGTGTCGTAAAAGGCAATTCTGTTAAACTTACAGGTGCGGCATCAGGAGGTATAGGTTCTTATCAATACGCAATGGTTGCAAAACATAGTACAAGCAGTAAGTGGACAGTTTTGAGAAATTACAGCACTTCAAATAGTTATACATGGACACCTGCCCAAACGGGAACTTACTATGTATCAATTAAGGTTAAGGACAGCAGTGGCACAGTAGTTTCCAAAACGCATACAATCAAAGTTACCGAAAAGCAGCTTGTCAATAATTCGACAATCAGTGCAACAACGATTGTAAAAGGCAATTCCGTTAAATTTACATGTGCAGCCTCAGGCGGTATAAGTCCTTATAAATACTTAATTACCGCAAAACTGACAACGAGCAATACATGGGTACTTTTGAGAGATTACAATACTTCCACAACTTATACATGGACACCAACCCAAACAGGAACTTACGATGTGTCAATTAAGGTTAAAGACAGTAATGGCACAGTCGTATCCAAAACGCTTAAAATTAATGTTGTAGAAAAGCAACTTGTTAATAATTCGACAGCCAGTGCCACAACGATTGTAAAGGGTAATTCCGTTAAACTTACATGTGCAGCCTCAGGCGGTAGAAGTCCCTATCAATACTCAATTTCAGCAAGACCGACAACAAGCAATACATGGACACTTTTGAGGGATTACAATACTGCCACCACTTATACATGGACACCAAATCAAACAGGAAGTTATTATGTACGGATTATAGTTAAGGATAGTACAGGGACAACCGCAGTCAAAACCATAGGAATTACAGTTAATGCCAGTGATAAAATGAATGAATATATTAACGAGGTTATTCGTTTGGTCAATGTTGAACGGCAGAAAAGGGGCTTGTCAACCTTGACTAAGCGTGACGATGTATGCGAGATTGCCGCCATTCGTGCAAAAGAAATTGTAATAAGTTTTTCCCATACAAGACCAAACGGCTCATCATGTTTTTCACTCTTTGATGAATATAATATTTCATATTGGTCAGCGGGTGAGAATATAGCTTATGGATATAGGACACCGGCAGAGGTTATGGAGGGTTGGATGAACTCCGAAGGACACAGAGCCAATATTTTAAATGGAAATTTTGACGGTATCGGTGTCGGTTGTTATGAAGAAAATGGTGTTCTTTATTGGACACAATTCTTTATCGGATAAATAAACAAAGTTGATAAATTCTTAATCTTGTGTTAAAAAATCGAACAGTTCAATATCCTGTGATATTATAGGATATTGAACTGTTTTTTGATTTGGAAGAAAGTTTGTGTAAAATATATGAATTTCAAATGAGTGGAGTGTAAAATTTTTATCATCGACAGAATTTGACTTGAATAAAGTGGAAAATTATGTTATAAATATATAAACGAAAATGCCGTACGGATAGGTGTGTTTCGGGCGGCATGGACGAATAATAAAGAAAGGAGGAACAACATAGAATTTTATGATGACAACTCAATCATTGCAATCCTTTGAAACGCTTTGCGATATGTTGGAACGCAACGACATTGATTATTCACGCAATGATGACCGCATAACCGTCCATTGTACAATTTCCGGCAAAGATATTTCTGTTCCTGTGGCTATTGCGGTTAATCCCTATAAAATGTTGGTGACACTTTATGCGTTAATGCCGATTACCGTTGAAGCTGACAAAGCGGCGGATATGGGAATTGCGGTGTGCCTTGCAAACAAAGCGTTGACAGACGGGTGTTTTGTGTATGATATTGAAGACGGGTCTTTGTACTTCAAGATGACCGCAAGCTGTCGGGACGGTGAAATCAGCGAAGAAAGCTTTGAATATATGCTTGCCGCAGCGATGGATATGGTCGATGAATACTACCCCAAGCTGAATTATATAGCACAGAGTACACAATCATTTATCTGCATTGATACTGTTCAGGAACTTCTTTGCTAATTTGGAAATTTAAAATTTAACATATATACTAAGACCGTATATCATTTGATATGCGGTCTTGATTTTTTGAATAATAAAAATATACACCTCATATATTTATAGCAGTTGAAAGGGGTGGCGGTTTGTTTGTAATTATTAAGAAAAAAATGATTTTTACGGCAATAATTTGTTTCATGCTTTTGGCGGTCATACCGTTGCTGGCTGGCGGAATAACACACCAAAACTCTGTGGCAGTGTTGGCAGATGCTTCTAATTGGGGGCTTAGTTTTCAAAATGAGGGACAGCCGCCCGTAGCGAATGCGTCCGCAGAGGAGCTTGCAAAGTATAACGCTCTTTATATCGGCGACACAAGCAAAAAGGTAATTTACTTAACTTTTGACGCAGGATATGAAAACGGAAATACAGCCCCTATTTTGGACGCCTTAAAAAAGCATAACGCCAAAGCAACCTTTTTCCTTGTCGGCAATTATATTGATACCGCTCCTGATTTGGTTCAGCGTATGGTTAACGAGGGGCATACGGTCGGTAATCACACCTGTACACACCCGGATATGTCCAAAATATGCGACAAAACTTCCTTTAAAAAAGAATTGCAAGATTTGGAAGAAAAATATACAACCTTAACAGGTAAGAAATTTGTTAAGTTGTACCGTCCGCCACAGGGTAAATTCAGTGAAACCAATCTTCAAATGGCAAAGGAGTTGGGTTATACAACCGTTTTTTGGAGTTTAGCCTATGTTGATTGGTATGAAAATGACCAACCGACAAAAGAGGAGGCTTTTGAAAAGCTTTTGCCTCGTGTACATTCAGGAGCGATTGTGCTTTTGCATAGTACCTCCAAAACCAACGGAGAAATTCTTGATGAACTTCTGACGAAGTGGGAAGAAATGGGTTATACATTTGGTACATTGACCGACTTTATTAAAAATTGAGGAGATGATTTTCCATGATGCTGAATGAGCATTATCCTTTTCATTTGCCGCCCCTGTCGTATGCTTATGATGCTTTTGACCCGAAAATTGATGCTGTAACAATGAAAGAACATCACGATATTCTTTTCCGAAATTATGTTAATAATCTTAATCGTGCCTTAGCCCCTTATCCGATTTATCACGATTGGAATTTGCTGACGCTTATGCGATATTATAATGATTTTGACGAACCGCTGAGAACGCAGGTTCAACGCAGTGGTGGCGGCGTACTGAACCACTCTTTGTATTTTGAGGGCATAACACCAAATAAAAAGACCGCTCCAAACGAAGAATTGCAGAGCATGATTAACCGTTCCTTTGGGTCTACAGAGGCCATGCGAGTTTTGATGAAAGAACAGGCACAAAATATTTACGGTTCGGGTTATGTTTGGCTTATGCGTGACGGAACGGGCGGTTTACGAATTATGACAACAACAAATCAGGACCCGCCGCCACTTGAAATCTTATTGCCGATTTTGATGGTTGATATGTGGGAACACGCCTATTATATCCCGCACCAAAGCCGTAAGGAAGATTATTTTGACTTTTGGTTTGATAATATTGATTGGGAACAGGCGGCGAAATTAAATGATTTTGCAAAACAGTCCCAAAAGCGTTGAATTATTTGGCAAGACAGTTAAGGGATAAAATATTGTAAAAAAAAGGGAAATAGGTTATAATATCTCCG
>JBJEQG010000140.1:0-39962 GCA_051881635.1 Acutalibacteraceae bacterium | reverse complement strand
GGCTGTACGGGTTGAGCTGTTGGCTGTGCATAGGGTTGGGAAATCGGCTGTTCAAAATTCTGCGGATTTTCCGCCCATTGTTTTTGCACAGGTCTTACAGGTTCAGCCGGCTGTACAGGTTGTGCTGTTGGCTGTGCATAGGGTTGGGAAATCGGTTGTTCAAAATTCTGCGGATTCTCCGCCCATTGTGCTTGTGCAGAAACAACAGGTGCGGGTTGTACAGGAGGTTGCGGTTCTTCAAATGTTGTTGCTTTATAAGCCATTGGCGGCAATTCGTCCGTAACTTTTTCTTCCTGAATGGGCGTTAAAACGACGGGTGCGGCATGGCGGATTTTTTCGGCATCAACCGCTTTATCAAGCATAATCGGAGGGAGTTGTCCCTCGATTTTTTCACTGCTGATTGGTGTCAGCGGAACAGATACACTGTTATAAATTTCTTCGGCATCAACCGGTTTTTCAAAGGTCATAGGCGGCAAGTCACCGTTATTAACAACAGGTGCAGTTGGCACAGGAGCTTCTTGTTGTGCAGGCTGTTGTGGTAACGGCACAGATGTTTTTGGAACTGCCTTTTGTTTAAATTGGCTGAACATACCGCCTTGTGCCGATGATTGTGCAGTTTCTTGCGGTATCGGTTGAGATTGCATGGATTCCTGTGGTATTGGCTGAGATTGTACGGGTGGCTGTACAGGCTCCTGCGGTTTCGGCTGAGATTGTACAGGTTGAGTCTGTACAGGCTCAACGGGTGTTTCCTCTTTGGGAGCGGGGGGTTCAGATTCTTCAACCTTTTTGGCGGCTTCTAATTCGTCCTCCAAATCAATCGGTTCTTGCTTTGGCTTTCCTTCTTTGACATTATATCCACAGAAAGGACATTCTTCACCATTGTTTACAATCTGATTTCCGCAACCCGGACACACAATAAGTAAAGCCATAGTTTTTGATACTCCTTACTCACAATATCATTTCTTACGGCACAAAAGACCGCAAAAAGCGATATTAAATTAAAATTAAAACGGATTTCGACCATTATAGATATTCTTCCAAAACGGAAAAATAAAAAAACCATATTCCGATAGTTTAATTATATGAAATATACGCCAAATAGTCAAGAATTTTCAAAAAAATCGGCACTTTATATATAATATTAAAGTGCCGATTTTACTGTTGCCATTATTTTATAAACCAGTTCACAACAAAATCCAAAAGTACGGGATAGACATTTGCATAGAGAAAATCATAGAGAAAGCGTAAAAGCCAAGCCCCTAAAACAAGCTCTATGCCCTCAGTAACCAAAACCCTTATCATACTTTTGCCGAAATATCCCCGTACAATCCAAAAACCGCCGTCCGAACTTTTACGGCTGTTGCATTTGAAACAGCTTGAAGCAAGATTACGAACATCGTTAACATTTTGAATACTCAAACGCTCCAATAAACGGCGGTATTTTTTGTTGGTTCGTGCATTATACACCGAAATGATATGGTCAACCGTCATTTTATGCTTACGAACAGGACTGTGACAATAAGCACAAAAATAAAGTCCCGTACCGAACAAACCCTTATGTTTTTTCAAATAATCGGAACGGTAATGCGTACTCCGCTCCATATTGTCGTCAATAATCGAACAATGCAAAAGGCGGCGGCGGCAAAAACGCTTAATTTCTTTTGCCTTATCCAAACAGTCGTCACTCATACTTTTTTCCCAATAAAAGTTTGTGCCTTTTCGTCTGGAATGAAACCTCATTTTTTTCAAACCTTTTTTGAAAAAAAATGTTGGCAAAAGTCCGTCTGTAATTGTAATTTTCATAATTCCTCCCCAATTAAAATCAAATCAGTTCTTCGTCCCATATTTTAAAGTTATCCTGCCCATGAATAAGCCAAAATAACGCCCTTTTTCTCTCGTGCAGAACTTCACGGGAAATTCCGGCGGGGATTTCTTCCCCTTTCGCTTTTGCCTTAATACAGGCATAGTCCATACGGCAAACAATATCCGTTTCGTCCAAAATAATCGACAATGGCAAAGGGTGTACCTTTTTCATCAGTTCATCAAAATTGCCAAAGGACAAAACCACGCCCAAAACCTTCTTTGATTCGCAAAGCTGGTCCGGAAAATCCAAATCACCCGTCAATCCCAACGCCCACAGCAAAACCTGACACGCCTCATACTGCCAAATCATATCCAATGCTTCATCACGGCTCGGCGTTTCATAGACAAAGCGTTTTTCATTTTCCGTTAAATAATTAACGACATCAAAATCTTTCAGTAACTTCCAAAAATATTCTTTGGATTTCCGTACATCGTTTCCATAATACATATCGCCCGCAATTTGCAGTGTAAGCAGACACGCTATGGCTCTTTTGGCAATTTCGTGCGGTGAACGCAAAACAGAGTCCTTTTCATCTACCGCCTCCGCAGTATCATAAAACGGTATCTCATACTGTTCCAAAACTGTACGGGATTTTTCTTTTCTATCCATAAAATATCCCCCAAATTTCTAATGGAATTATTTGTCGAATTTACACCTTATTATACCAATAAGGAAAAAAACTTGCAATCCTTTCCGTATCGGAAATATACATAAAATCGCAATCTCCGCAAAAAATAAACTGTATAGGGCTATTTTTTCAAAAATATAAAGCGGGGAATGTTTCATGGAAAAAAACGAACAATCTCATAAATGCCGAAAAAAATTTCATCTTTGGTTTTGGGGACTTCCAACGGGATTTTTGAACGGGCTTTTGGGTGCGGGCGGCGGTATGGTTGTTGTTCCCGTTCTGGAAAAAAAATTAACCACAAAGGAAGCCCATGCAACCTCTGTGGCAATTATTCTGCCGCTGTGTGCCGTAAGTGCGGTTTTATATTTAACAGACGGACGGGTAACTTTTGCCGACGCCGCACCATTTCTTTTGTGGGGAGCGGTCGGTTCGGCTATCGGTACATTTTTACTCTTTCGGCTTAAAGGCAAAGTCCTCCGCAAATTGTTTGCTCTGCTTATATTATGGGCGGCTGTTCGCCTTTTGTTACGATGAGCGGTTTATGGGCGGCGATTGCGGGGATTGTATCCGGCATACTCGGCGGTATGGGCATGGGTGGCGGTGGTATCCTCATTCTTGTACTGACGCTTTTGTGCGGATACAATCAGGAATTGGCACAAGGCATTAACCTCATTTTCTTTTTGCCATGTGCGATTGTTGCCGTCATCATTTACAGCCGCAAAAAACTCATACAATGGCGTTTGGCAATCCCCTTTGCATTGCTTGGTACTGTCGGTTCTTTGCTTGGTGCTTATACGGGCAGTTTTATTTCAGGTGAAATTCTTTCCAAACTTTTTGGCGGACTTCTTTTAATTATCGGATTAAAGCAGCTCTTTAAACAGTGATTTAAATTCGTTTAACAACAAGATGGGTTTCCAAAGGGACTATCGTCCCTTTGGTGGGGGTTGGGGCAAAGCCCCAAAAGTACCGTTTAAGAACGGGCAGTATCCATAGTGCGGCGGTATTCTTTGGGTGTCATGCCGTATTTCTTTTTAAAAATGCGGTTGAAATAGGAAAGGTTCGTTATACCGATATTTGTGGCAACCTCCGTAATTGGCATATTTGTAGTCAACAGCAGATTAGTAGCAATATTCAGTCGGTAGTCGTTGATATACTCAATACAGGTTACACCCATATATTTTTTAAAGAAACGCATGAAATAATGCTTGCTGAGATTAACGCAGTTTGCAAGTTCGTCAATGGTAATAGGGTTCATGTAGTTATTGCAAATATAATCCAAAATCGTTTTGATGTTTCTTGTTGTGTTGTCGGTAATCGAAATTGTTATGGCCTCTCTTTCAAAAAAGCCTCTGAACAAAATTGCAAACATCGAAAACAGTTTTGCCTTTATTTCAAGTTCATAAAGAGGTGGGTGATATTCGTACAATTCCACCATAGACTTAATCAAAGCCAAAAGCTCATCATAGTGTGCGTCAGTTTTGTGTATAACACAAGGATATGAATATTGTCCATCCGAAAACGGCGTAAAATACTTTATTGAACAAGCGTCCGTTGTATTGCCCGCAAGCATGGAAAGATTAAAAATCAATGTTTTCATGCGAGCCTGTTTGCCGCTGTCAACTTTAAAGGAATGTAGCAGACATGGGCGGATTAAAATAATATCGCCGGCTGTGGCGTTATATTCGCAAAGGTCAACCGTTTCAAGCAATTCGCCGCTTTCGATATAAACAATCTCCATTTCATTGTGCCAATGAATAGGGTAATAGGAGAAGAACTGTGGCATAAGCGTTGTACATACAACAAAAGGAAGAAGAAAGTCACCATGTTGGGTACTCTCTTTTAAACTCATAAATTCATCATGTAACATGTTGACACCTTCATTAAAAAAATTCCTTATTCATAAATCTGCCGAGAATGGGAAAACGGCGGTTCATTTCCGTTAAAAAATTCCAACAAAGTTAGTATTGTATTACTTGAAAATGAACAAATTATACAAGGGTATCCTATAAACAGTATTATAATATGTTGCAAAAACTTCATCAATAATAATAAAGTATCTTTTATAAAACAATAATATCCAAGAATAAAGTTGGGTAAAATTTCCCACAAAGAATAAAGTGCCTATAAACCGCATGAATATCGGGAAATACATAAAAATAGCATAATAATAACCCAAAAAATTTTTTCGTTATTTTTTACATATTAAAAACCCCAATTTTGTTCTATTTTACCTTTCCAAATCCTAAAAATATCTTTTTTTGTCAAAAAACAGAACATTTTTTCATGTGTTTTTTTAAACCATGAACCCAAAAAGTTAAAAGGAAAAAAATTCCAAATCGTATTATTGTGTTAAAATTTAAATAACAGACCTACTAAACAACCACAAAATATTCGAGTACCTGTACACGCAATTTAGCGGCGGCTCACCGTCCCCAACATTCAACATTCTTTAAAAATACAAACTATGACCTGAACTTTAAATTATGTCTTTCAAAAATGCCATATTGTCTTGAAAGTGCTGTCGGAAAATGATAAAATATAATAATCACGGAGGACAGAAAGCGTATGAAACAGTGGAAATTTGAGGATTTGGATAAAACAAAGGCACAGCAGATTGCACAGCAGTATGGTTTGCCGATTTTTTCGGCAATGCTGTTGACCTTGCGTGGGATTACGGAACCGTCCGAAATAGAGGATTTCTTTTCGGGAGATACCGAACTGAAAGACCCCTTTGAAATCAAAGATATGGACAAAGCTGCCGAGCGTGTGCGTGAAGCGGTTGTGTCTTATCAAAAGATTTGTGTTTACGGTGATTACGATTGCGACGGCGTAACCTCAACGGCAATTATGTATAACTATTTGGAATCTGTCGGAGCGAATGTCATGTATTATATTCCCGACCGTGAGGGCGAGGGTTACGGCATGAACAAGGCGGCGGTTGAAAGACTGAAAAACGAAAATGTCAAACTGATTTTGACGGTTGATAACGGCATATCCGCCCTTGAAGAAGTTGACTATGCGGCACAGTTGGGAATTGATGTTGTTATAACAGACCACCATAAGCCACAGAGTATTTTACCGAAAGCGTGTGCGGTTGTAGACCCGCACCGTTTGGATTGTCCGTCAGTTTTCAAGCATTATTCAGGTGCAGGTTTGGCACTCAAACTTGTAACCGCTTTGGAGGGCGACAGTCTTTCATCTGTCGAAAACTATGCCGATTTAGCGGCATTGGGAACAATTGCGGACCTTGTGTCGGTCAGCGGCGAAAACCGAAAAATTATCAAAGCTGGTTTACAGGCTTTGGAAAACACCGAACGCATTGGTTTGCGTATGCTTTGCGAAAAAGCGACGATAGATAACATTTCCGCCGGAACGGTTGCTTTCCGTTTAGCCCCGAGAATCAATGCGGCGGGACGCTTGTCCTCACCGTATGAAGCGTTGGATTTGTTTATTACCGAAGATGAGGAATTTGCCGAAAAACAAGCCGAACACCTTAATGCACTGAACGCTGAACGACAGGAAATCGAAGTTAAGATTTACAACGAAGCGGAAACGCTCTTGCAAAATCATAAAGAATATGCCTATGACAGAATTATTGTTTTGGACGGAACAGGCTGGCACGCCGGTGTTATCGGCATTGTTTCCTCAAAAATTACGGAAAAATACGGCAAGCCGTCATTGATTATTTCCCGTGACGGAACAATGGCAAAAGGTTCAGGACGAAGTGTTAAAGGCTTTTCTCTGGTCGATGCGGTTTTTGCCTGTTCCGAATATCTTACCCGTTTCGGCGGACACCCTATGGCAGTCGGTTTCAGTCTGAATACTGACAAAATAGATGATTTTCGTCATGCCATTAACGCTTATGCTGCAGAACATAACCCGACAATGCCATTATCCGAACTGAAAGTGGACTGCAAACTTAACCCGAAATCCGTCAATTTGGATATAGCCAAACAACTCCAATACTTTGAACCTTTCGGTTACGGCAATCCCAAACCGACTTTCGCTTTAATGAATATGTCTTTGGATAAGATTATTCCAATAGGTGGCGGCAAACATCTGCGTTTGGCGTTCAGCCGTGACAATATACATATTACCGCCCTTAAATTTTCCGAAACAGTTGAGCATTTCCCATATCGTGAGGGCGATGTTTTAGATATAGCAGTGAACTTAGACGCCAATATTTATCAGGGTGTCGAGTCCGTAACGATGACCGTAAAAGAACTTCGGCCGGCAGGAGCGGACAGCGAACAAATCATGCGTGATATACAGCACTATGAATATTATATGTTGGGCGAAAAGAACGACAAAGCGTATTTATCCGCCCATATTCCCGACAGGGCGGTTTTTGCCGCCGTTTACCGTTATTTCCGTGAGCAGGGAGAATGTACTGTTCCGATAGAGGTTTTGTGCCTTAGGTTAGCGGAACAGAACATCAACGCATTTTTGCTGTTGATGACTTTGGAAATCATGCAGGAGCTGTATTTGATTGATTTCCAAAAACAGAATGACGAAATTTATGTCAAAGTTCATGCCGTACAAGGCAAGGTAGACCTAAATTCATCTAAAATACTGAAAAAATTAAGGGAGGACTCAAAAGATGGCTGAAAGACAAAAATACTATCAGGACTATAACGAACTTGTATCTCTTTTGCAAAACAGTGACCATAATTATGATATGGAACTGATTGACAAGGCGTATCGTTTGGCAGAATCACAACACAGCGAACAACGCCGTGCCTCAGGTGTTCCCTATATTTTGCACCCGACATCAGTGGCGTGTATTTTGGTTGATTTGGGTATGGATACAGCGTCTATTGCCGCCGCACTTCTGCACGATGTTGTCGAGGATACAAGTACAACATTGGAAGAAGTCGCAAAGATGTTCGGCTCAGAAATTGCCGAATTGGTTGACGGCGTAACCAAACTCGGAAAAATTCCGTATTCCTCCCGTGAAGAACAGCAGGCGGAAAATATCCGAAAAATGCTTATGGCGATGTCAAAGGATATTCGTGTCATTATCATTAAACTTGCCGACCGTCTGCACAATATGCGGACGATTGAGTGTATGCGTGAACAGCACCGCCGTGACAAGGCTTTGGAGGTTATGGAGGTTTATGCCCCGATTGCTCACCGTTTAGGTATCCGAGCCATAAAGGAAGAACTTGAAGACCTCTCAATCCGCTATCTTGACCCCGTAGGCTATAAAGACATAGAGGACGCTTTGACGCTCAAAAGCAGCGACCGCATGAAATTTATCGCCAATATCAAACAAATGCTGTATAAGCGTTTGGAAAGCGAAATCCCAAATGTTTATATTGAGGGGCGTGTAAAGAGTATTCATGGCATTTACCGCAAAACCTACATGAAGGGTAAAACAATGGACCAAATCTATGACATATACGCTGTTCGTGTTATTGTCGATACAATTCCCGATTGTTATAATGTTTTGGGTGTTGTGCATGACCTGTTCCAGCCGCTGCCCTCCCGTTTCAAAGATTATATTTCCACACCGAAACCCAATATGTATCAATCCCTTCATACCACTGTTTTGGGCAAAGAGGGGATTCCGTTTGAAATCCAAATCCGTACATGGGATATGCACTATACCGCCGAATACGGTATTGCCGCCCATTGGAAATATAAATCGGGCATTACCAAAAACGACACCTCTTTGGAGGAACGCCTGGCATGGATTCGCAAAATGCTCGATAATCAAAACGAAAATGACTCAACGGATATTGTCCGTACAATCAAAATGGACCTTGTCCCCGAAGAAGTTTTTATATTTACCCCAAAAGGCGATATTATCAGCCTGCCTGCCGGAGCAACCGTAATAGATGTTGCCTATAATATCCACAGTGAGGTAGGCAACCGCATGATTGGTGCAAAGGTTGATAAACGCATAGTGCCGATTGATTACAAGGTTAAAAACGGCGAGATTGTCGAGATTATTACGGCAAAAGAGGGCGGACCGAAACGGGATTGGCTCAACATTGTCCGCACAAGTGAGGCAAAGAGCAAAATCCGCAACTGGTTCAAGCGTGAAAAGCGGGAGGAAAATATTTCCGAAGGACGCTTACAGCTTGAATCGGAGTTCCGCCGTTTAAATATTTATGTTCCCGAAAAAGAAATGGGCGAATTTCTTGCAGATGTTCTCCGCCGTCAGAACTGCAATACTTTGGAGGATTTCTATGCCTCTATCGGTTACGGCGGTATTCAGCTTTGGAGGGTTTTGCCCCGTATCAAGGAAGAATACATTAAGAAATACGGTCAAAAGGAAGCTCCCGCCGTACCACAGCTTAATACAAATGTCAAACATCATGAAACCCGAAAAGCCAGCAGTGGTGTATTTATCGAGGGTTTGGACGACTGTCTGATTAAATTTTCCCGTTGCTGTAATCCGTTGCCGGGCGATGATATTATCGGTTTCATCACTCGTGGATTTGGAGTTTCCGTCCACAAACGGAACTGTACGAATGTACCGAAAGATTTGTCAACAGCAGCAGAACCTCAGCGTTGGGTTAAAGCGGTTTGGGCGGAAGACACACACGAAGAATTTAAATCCACATTACAGATTACGGCAACAGACCGCACCGGATTGCTTGCGGATATTACAATGCAGCTTTCCGCCCTTCACTTGTTTATTCATAATCTTCAATCCAGAGAGAGTAAAAACGGTACGGCGGTCATTGACATTTGTATTACCGTCAACGGCTTAGACCACCTGAAAATGGTTATGAGCAAACTCAGCGGCATTAACGGCATTGTATCCATCGGTCGCAAATCTTAATGTAATTCCCCATTTTCCAAAGACGGGATACATAAGGGACTGTTGGGGACGGCGTCCCCAACATAAACGAAAGGAGGGGAGTGCGTGAAAGCGGTTGTGCAGAGAGTGACGGGAGCGAAAGTTTCCGTTGAGGGCAAAACGGTTTCGGAAATCGGAAAGGGATTTTTGGTGCTTTTGGGCGTTGAAGTCGGGGACGATGAGGACGATGCCCGAACATTGGCGGCAAAAATCTCAGGGTTGAGAGTGTTTACGGACGAAAACGATAAAATGAATTTGGCGTTGACCGATGTCAACGGCGGTATGCTTGTCGTTTCTAACTTTACACTGTGTGCCGATTGCAAAAAAGGCCGCCGCCCGTCCTTTGAAAAAGCGGAACTGCCAAATAGAGCCAATGAGCTTTATGTGTATTTCTGCGAATGTGTTAAAAAAAATAATATTCCCGTACAAAAGGGCGTTTTCGGTGCGGATATGCAAGTAACACTGAATAATGACGGCCCTGTTACACTGATTATCAATTCAAAGGAATTGACAAGAATCAATTAGTTTTGGAGGCGTTTCCTGTGATTAGAATTGAAAAGTTTGTTGTTGGCCCGTTAGACGCCAACTGTTATTTTGTATTCGATGCCGTTCAGAAAGTGGCATTGGTTATTGATCCAGGTGGGGAGAGCGAGGCATTGTGCCGCCGTATAGAAAGATTCGGTGCACAGTATCTCAAATATATCCTGCTGACACACGGACATTTTGACCATATCGGCTATGCCGCCGCATTGCATGAAAAATATAAAGCACCGATTGTTATCAGCGAGGAGGACGCAGCCCTGACGGAAAACGAAGATTTAAATTTGTCCAAATATTTTGGTGTGCCAATGGCACCGTTTAAACCTAATATGGTACTGTTTGACGGTGCGGAACTTCCATTCGGACAAAAGAGTGTTCGTGCAATCATGACACCGGGACATACGAGAGGCGGCTGCTGCTATATTATTGACAAAAGCCTGTTTACGGGAGATACCCTTATGAAAGGCTGTATCGGACGGTTGGATTTTCCGACAGGTGACCGCCAGCAAATGCAAGACTCACTCAACAGGCTGAAACATTTGGTTGGAGATTATGATGTTTATTGCGGACATGGTGATTCCACAACGCTCGAAAAAGAACGCTGTACAAATGTTTACATGGGGAATTATATCTATGATGATTTATACTGAAAATCATACCTTTTCTTATGAAGTCGAAAATATAGCCAATCTGTTTTTTCCAAACGAAAAAAACACCGTTATGGCGGTGAAAAAAATGCCGTCACTCGATAAGGATTGTATCCTGACTTACCGCCGTATGGAAATACAGGGGGAATGTGTAGGGGCAGTGGTATGTATGGGCAGTTTCCGAAAAGGAAAATCGCTCCGCTTGATTCCCGGTTGTGCCGACTATGAGCATGAGGCGGAACGAAAACTCGCTGTCTGTATGTATCGGCTTTTGGAAGAATGTACAAATCATAAACAGCCCTGGGGTATTTTGACGGGTGTTCGTCCGATTAAACTCATGCGGCGTTTAAAAAATGCCGAAGGGACTGAGAATGCCAAAAGATATTTCCAAAAATCCCTTCTGGTATCGGAAGAAAAAACAAATCTCAGCGTCATTACGGAACAGAATGAGCAAAAAATTCTGTCCCTGTCCCGTCCCGATTCATTCAGTCTTTATGTATCCATTCCATTCTGTCCGTCCCGTTGTTCCTATTGTTCCTTTGTGTCGCAATCCGTTGAAAAAGCCCAAAAGCTGATTGAACCTTATGTCAATCTGCTTTGCGAGGAAATACGCCGTACAGCCCAAATTGCCAAAGATTGTAATTTGCGTTTGGAAACGGTTTATATCGGCGGAGGTACACCGACAACCTTAAATCCCATACAGTTGAAACAGCTCATTGAAACGATACAAAGCAGTTTTGACCTCTCAACCTGTCGGGAATTTACGATTGAGGCAGGTCGTCCCGATACGATTGACGCCGACAAGCTGAATGTCATGTATGAACATGGCATTGACCGTATCAGCATAAATCCCCAAACGCTTAATAATGCCGTTTTACAGGTTATCGGCCGTCGTCATACCGCCGAACAGACTTTGGAAGCGTATGCGTTGGCGGAAAAAATCGGTTTCCGACATATCAACATGGACTTGATTGCCGGATTGCCGACCGATACATACGAAAGTTTTGCCGATACACTAAATCGTATCTGTACACTGTCCCCCGCAAGCATTACGGTTCATACTCTGGCGAAAAAGCGTTCATCAGGTTTATCCATGCAGGGCGAAGAAGTCGATACGGGAAGTGTTGCCGCCGATATGTTGCATTTGTGCGAACAAAAGCTGACCGCCGAAGGTTACCACCCTTATTATCTGTACCGCCAAAGCCGTATGGCAGGCAATCTGGAAAATGTAGGTTGGGCAAAAGAAGGTTTTGACGGCTTGTACAATGTTTATGTCATGGACGAAACGCACACCATTCTCGGTTGCGGAGCGGGAGCGGTAACCAAGCTGAAAAATCCGTATAATGAAACATTGACACGCATATTTAATTATAAATATCCATACGAATATATCAGTGGATTTGATGAAATGCTGAAACGGAAAGCACAGGTGAAGACTTTTTATGATGAATTATCTTAATGCTTACCGCCGCTATGCGTGTGATGTTGACCGTATCAATACACTTGCCCGAACACCGAAAGAATTTATGATTGCGGCAGAAACGGCGTTTGCCGAAGAAATACACTTCATTTGCAATAAAATCATGGAACATAATTGTTGTATAATTATGCTGTCAGGACCGTCAGGCAGCGGCAAAACGACAACCGCCCAAAAAATCCGTGAAACTCTTGAAGAGTACGGCAAAACCACAGTGACTGTTTCTTTGGATAATTTCTATCTCGGAGCGGATAAAGTGCCAAGAAATGCAGACAACAAGCCGGATTTTGAGTCGGTTTATGCGTTGGACATTCCATGTATTCACAGTTGTTTGGAGGATATATTGGAACATAGGGGGCGTGTGAATTTGCCCCGTTATGATTTTATCCGCAGTCGCAGAAGTGATGAAACTTTAACACTCAATTTTGATGAAGATACGATTGTTGTTTTGGAGGGTATTCATGCCCTGAATCCGATTTTGACGGACGGTTTGCCGAGTGATAGAACGGCGAAAGTCTATGCCAGCGTTAAACAGGGGATTAAGCGTGGGGAAGAAACGATTTTGTCCAACAAGGATATTCGTTTTGTCCGCCGACTTGTGCGTGACCATGCGTTTCGTGCGTCCACGCCCGAATATATGCTGAATATGTGGGAACAGGTTTGTGCAGGCGAACAGAACTATATCCGCCCTTATCGCTATCAAAGTGATTTTACCGTTAATACCATTCATATCTATGAACCGTGTATTATGAAAGCGGAGTCGATACCGCTTTTGGAGCAAATTCCCGAAACGCACGAACAATATGCCTTTGTACGGCGTATTCTCAACGGTTTGCGGCAGTTTGAAAGCATACCACAGGATTATGTTCCCGAAAATTCCCTGATACGGGAATTTATCGGAGGCGGCTGTTATACATATTAAGCCGCCAAATATGGCAAAATATTCTATATATATGGCTTGAATACATACCCAAATAGTGCTATAATACTCTCACACACATAGTTAGGGTATGTGTTTTGACAGGGTTAAAACCGTTATGAAAATTAAAATTTAAAGGAGAGGTTCAACATGAGTATTTTTGATGATGTTGTTGTCAACGCCAAGTCTGCCGCAGACGCTATCGGCAAAAAAGCAACAAAGATTGCCGACTCTACAAAGCTGACCATTACAGCGGCGGATTTGAAAGCGGAAATTTCCAAAAAGTCTGAAATTCTCGGTCGTGTGGTTTATGTTTCACGCACAACAGGCAAGTCCTATGAAAAAAGTATCACTGAACTTGTTGAAGCAATCACTGAACTTAAAGACCAGCTTGAAGCGGTTGAAACACAGCTTGCCGATGCAAAAAGCCGCAGAAAATGTCCGATTTGCGGACTGCAAAATCCCAAAAATGCAGTTTTCTGCAACCGTTGCGGTGAAAGAATCGGTGAACCGCAAACGGAAGATGACGAGGAAATGCCACAGCCCGATGCGGACGAGCCAACTGTAACGGAAGTAAAAGCAGAAATTGACCTTGTTCCGTACAATGATACGCCAGATAAGACAAACGGGGAAACCGAGAATTGATTTTCTTTGTGGTACACAAGAGGGTGCCAAAATTCCAAAAGAGTTTTGGCACCTTATCTGTGAAAGGAAGTGAATAAGTGCCAAAGGCAAAAAAATCCCAAATGGGACAATCCTTTCTAAAAGGTGCCGCAATTCTCGGAATGAGTACCGTCATTGTCAAATTGATGGGTATGGTTTATAAAATCATACTTTCATCTATGCTCGGCGGTGTCGGAACGGGACTTTTTAATTCCGCCTATGCGTTATATAATCCGCTTTTTATGCTCTCAACGGCAGGTTTTCCGATTGCCATTTCCAGAATGGTATCCGAAAGCATTACCCGAAAACGCTACCGAGATGTGCGGCAGATACATAGATTGTCCATACCGATTTTTGTTGTGGCAGGTTTGGTTTGTTTTGTTGCGATGATTTTGGGTGGGTTTGTCTATGTTAAAGTAATTCATTCCGATAATGCGATTTTTGCAATCCTTGCATTGTCACCGACAATTTTTTTCGGCTGTTTGATGTCGATTTATCGTGGCTATTTTCAAGGCATGAAAAACATGGTGCCGACAGCGGTTTCCGAGATTATCGAGGCGTGCGGAAAGCTGTTTTTGGGATTGGTTGCTGCCGTCATTACCATGGAGTTTGGTATGCGGCAGTATTACGATACGGGATATGTTTTGGGTGTACAGTGCCAAAATGCGGCAGATGCACAGAATGTTATTGTACCGATTGCGGTAGGTGCTGCGATTATGGGTATTTCAGTCGGTGCATTGTTGGGATTGCTTTATCTTATAATCCGCATGAAACACGGTGGAGATAATATTACACGCCCCATGCTTATCGCCTCGCCCCCTGCACACAGTCCGTCCCGTACCGTCCGTACACTTGTAAAGACGGCAATTCCGATTGGTTTAAGTTCCATTGTCATGAGTTTGGGCGACTCGATTGACGCTATTTTGGTGCAACGCCGTATAGGTGATATTGTTGACAATCAGGCTGATTCCCTGCTGAATCTGTACGGCAGTTTAATTCCCGATTATGTTTATGACGGGGGAAATACCGCCGTTTACCTTTACGGCTGTTACGGTATGGCATTGACGCTTATGATGCTGATTACCGCCGTAACTCAGGTGTTCGGCACAACGGCGTTGCCGTCCGTAACCGCCGCCTATACAAGCGGCAACAAACGACAGCTCAAAAAAAGTATGGAAACCGTTTTAAAAATAACGGCACTGATAACCATTCCGTCAGGTTTGGGTATGGCGGTTCTTGCCGAGCCGCTGATGAGTTTGATTTACAGTAGTCCGAGTGTATCGAATGAAGTTGAGATTTCGTCCCGTATATTGGCAATCATGGGTGTTTCAGTTATCTTTATTGCGACAAGCACTCCGCTTTGCAGTATGCTCCAAGCGGTCGGACGAATGGATATTCCGCTGAAACTTATGGGTATCGGTATGGTTCTGAAAATCATAACGAACTATGTTTTGGTCGGTATTCCCGAAATCAATGTACAGGGTGCGAACTGCGGTTCTTTGGTCTGCTATCTGTTTGTTACCATTACGGCATTGTTTATCCTGTGTCGTGAAGCAAAGGTCGTGCCGAATTTTGTTTCCATATTTATAAAACCGTTTTTGGCAGCCATTTTGTGTGCCGCCGCTGCTTATTTTTCCGAACAGCTTTTTGATGTCTTTTTTGTACAGAATATCGCAACACTTCTTGCGATTGCTGTTGCAGTTGTGGTCTATATTGTTTTCCTGTTTTTGTTCAGGGCAGTTTCACGAAATGATATTTTGCAGATGCCAAAAGGAAATAAAATTGTAAAAATACTTGAAAAACACCACTTAATACGGTAAAATTATAAATAGTGGTTTTTATGCAAAAAAACGACAATTCCAAAAGGAGTATTAAAATGGTTGATTTTACGCAAAAGCCGAGATATACAACAGAAGATTTGATAGAGATTGTTCGTTTGCTGCGTTCTCCGGACGGCTGTCCATGGGATAAGGAGCAAACCCATAAATCAATCCGTCAGGATTTTATTGAGGAAGTCTATGAAGCAATCGAGGCGATTGATACCGATGATGCCGCACTTTTGGAAGAAGAATTGGGCGATGTTCTTTTGCAGGTTGCCATGCACGCTCAAATGGCGGCGGAAGAAAACAAGTTCACATACGATGAAATTGTGGACGGTATCTGTAAAAAGATGATTATCCGCCACCCTCATGTTTTCGGCGATACGGTTGCCAATGACACCAAAACAGTTCTGAAAAATTGGGACACAATAAAAATGCAGACCAAATCCCAAAAAACAACGGGTGAGGCTATGCAGTCCGTTTCAAAGTCTTTGCCGTCTTTGATGAGAAGTGAAAAGCTGCTCAAAAAAGCATCCAAACATAATTTGGCTTTTCAGGCGGAGGACGCTTTTGAAAAAGCCGAAAAGGCATTTGATGCATTTAAGCAAGTGCCGAATACGGAACAGTTAGGTGCGTTGCTTTTGACGATTGTCAATCTGGCAGGCAGTCTGCACCTTGACTGTGAAAAATCGCTGTACTATACCTGTGACGGTTTCACCGAGCGTTTTATGCGTTTGGAAGAAAAGGCCGCACAAGAGGGTATTGATATACAGAATCTGAATCAAAAAGATTTGGATTTATTATGGGCTGATGAAAATCAGACAAAAGAAAATTAACGGAGGAGAATAAACATGAACAAGAGTGAACTTATTGCTGCTGTTGCAGAAAAATCAGGTTTGACAAAAAAAGACAGCGAAAAGGCTTTGACAGCGATTGTTGATACAATCGTTGAGGAAGTTGCCAAAGGCGGAAAAGTACAGCTTGTAGGCTTTGGTACATTTGAAAGCCATGAGAGAAAAGAAAGAACAGGCTGTGACCCCCGTACAAAGGAAAAAATCACAATCAAAGCCTCAACCGTTCCCGCATTCAAGGCAGGACAGGCATTCAAAAAGGCTGTTGACGCTCAGAACGACTAATTTTCTGTATATTGCAAAAAAGAGAGGGGTTTGTTAGCAGCCCCTCTTTTTTATTTCCGCATAAAAATTCGTTTTTAGGTCAAGCCTTTTTTCAAAAAGGCTTGTAGGGTTTGGGGCAAAGCCCCAATATTTATAATGGAGGTGAGAGTATGCGATTGGATAAGTATTTGAAAGTGTCACGCATTATTAAAAGGCGTACAGTTGCAAATGAGGCGTGTGACGCAGGGCGTGTTATGGTTAACGGCAAGGCGGCAAGAGCCTCTTATGAAGTCAAGGTCGGTGATGTTTTGGAAATTGCTTTGGGAGCTCACCCGATTAAAGCCGAAGTTGTCAGCCTTAACGAATATGTAAAAAAAGAGGCTGCGTCCGAAATGTACCGCATTATACCGTAATATCCGCAGACTTTTCGGCATAAATATACTATAAAGAATTTGTGCCGAAAGGGGAAACAAAGCATTGACAGAGGAAAAATTTGCGGCAAAGGCAAAACATAATCTGATTTTGGAGAATAGAAAAACACTGACGGTAACGGGTGTATCCGATGTGTCAGGCTTTGATGAACAGACGGTTGTTATGGTGACGGAACTTGGAGAATTGACGGTGCGTGGAGAGCATTTGCATATCAACAAATTCAGTATGGAAACAAGCGAACTGAATTTGGACGGCGAAATTTATGCCCTTTCTTATGCCGAAAACAGACAGCAAAGCGGCGGCTTTTTCTCAAAACTGTTTAAGTAGAAAGTTTTATTATGGAATTGACGATTTATCAGCAAACGATTGCCTTTTTATGGTCGTTTGCGGTTGGATTGTGTATTGCCGTTGTTTATACGGTTGTTGCGATGCTGCGTGTTATTTTCAAGCCCTCAAAAGCCGTTCTTTTCGGAATTGATTTGGCATTTATGAGTTTCGCCGCCATTATAACCTTTCTCTACTCAATATCCGTCACAATGGGTGTTGTGCGGTGGTATGTCGTTTTCGGAGAGCTGATTGCCTGTGCCGTCTTTTATTTTACGGTCGGACAATACCTCAAAAAATCAACGGATTTTATTTTTAATGCCATAAAACGCTTTTTTGATTTTGTTTTTCGCCCCGTTTTTCGCTTTACGGCTTTTCTCCGAAAAAAAATTTGCGGATTTTGGGAAAAAAGAAAGAAAAATATGAAAAAAAATCATATATTCTCTAAATTTCACTTGCATTGTCATAAGAAAATGTTGTATAATACAAAAGAACAATCGGTTCAAAAATGATATTGTTCCATGAAAGGGGTAAATACTATGAAAGGTGAAAGAAAAAAGCACAAAACGAAAAGTCAATGGATATTGTGTATTGCCGTCATAGTTTTTATCCTGTATATTGCTGTAACCATAGTCGAACAGCAAATCCAAATCAGCAATACACAAGAACTGCTGACCGCAAAAGAGCATGAACTTGAAATCCAAAAGATTAAAACACAGGAACTGAAAGAAATTGCCGATGCGGTTGATACAGATGATTTGGACAGCTTTTCGGATTATATCGAACAGGCTGCAAGACAAAACTTTGACTATGTAAAAAGCGGGGAACTTGTTTTTATCAACATTGCCGGTGATTAAAGATGGAGGGAATAGGTTAAGTTATGGGGCTTGAAGTAGGAATGATAGTAGAGGGCAAAGTAACAGGAATTACAAAATTTGGTGCGTTTGTTGATTTGTCAGACGGAAAAACAGGTATGGTTCATATCTCCGAAGTTGCACCAACTTTTGTTAATGAAATCCGTGACTTTTTGACCGAGGGTCAAACGGTTAAGGTGAAGGTTTTGAGTATCGGTGAGGACGGAAAAATCAGCCTGTCTATCAAGAAAGCTCTGCCTCAACAGCCGAGAACGCCTCGTCCGCAACGCCCAAGTAACAATAGCGGCAACAACCGCCCGAACAGACCGAGCAGTTATGAATGGCAAACACCAAAAAGAAATGAGCCGACAAGTTTTGAAGATATGATGGCGAAATTCAAACAGACCAGCGATGAAAAAATGTCCGACCTTAAACGCTTTAATGAAAGCAAAAGAGGAAGTTCTCCCAGACGGGGCGGAAATCAGCCTAAAAACTAACCTTTTTGGTTAAATGCCGTCAGTTTTAAGTTGAAATAAAAATTTTAAGACAAAGACAAACAAATAATTTTTGTTTGTCTTTGTTGTGTTATAGGAAATATTTAATAATTACAGAGGAAAATATGATTATCAAAAATATTACGGTACATACAATGAATAGTGTCAATACGGTTATTCCTGACGGTTATATCCGCATTGAGAACGGAAAGATTATTGAAGTCGGCGTTTATAACGCAAACCATACGGAAGATAAGATTATGGACGGCAAAGGTTTGTCCGTCTATCCGGGTTTTATTGATGCCCATACGCATTTGGGTATTTTTGAGGACGGTATTGCCTTTGAGGGGGACGATGCCAACGAAAGCACCGAACCCGTAACCCCTCAGCTTCGTGCGTTGGACGCTGTTAATCCAATGGATCGCTGTTTTTCGGAGGCTGTTTCGGCAGGCGTGACAACGGTTTTGACAGGTCCGGGCAGTGCCAACCCTATTGCGGGACAGATTTTGGCTATGAAAACTTATGGCCGCCGTATTGATGATATGCTGGTTGCCGCTCCTGTGGCGATTAAGTTCGCTTTGGGCGAAAATCCGAAATCCGTTTATAACGATAAAGACCAAATGCCTGTAACACGCATGGCAACCGCCGCCCTTATCCGTGAAACGCTGACAAAGGCCAAAAAATATAAGGAGGACAGGAAAAAAGCGGAAACAAACAGTGATGAGTTTGACCCGCCCGAATTTGATGCGAAATATGAGGCGTTAATGCCGCTTTTGGAGGGTAAAATTCCAGCCCATTTTCATGCCCACCGTGCCGATGATATTTTTACCGCAATTCGTATCGCAAAAGAATTTCATATTCCCTATGTTATCGTTCATGCAACGGAGGGGCATTTAATCTGTGAGGAACTGAAAGAGGAAAATGCCGCCGTATTGTCTGGACCTTTTCTTACTGACCGCAGTAAACCTGAACTGAAAAATCTTACAACCCAATCAGCAGGTATTATGGCTCATGCAAATATTCCAACAGCAATTATTACCGACCACCCCGAAACACCGATACAGTATCTGCCGATTTGTGCGGCGGTTGCGGTGCGTGAGGGCATGGACAGAACAGACGCTTTGCGGGCTATAACCTCAATACCGGCTCAAATTTGCGGAATAGATAACCGTGTCGGTTCAATAGAAGTCGGTAAAGATGCCGATTTACTGTTCTTTGACGGTGACCCGCTTAATATCATGAACAAACCGAAAATCGTTTTTATTTCGGGCAAACGGGTTATATAAACTGAATAAATATAATTTTTGGGGGCGAACATGGTTCGCCCTTTTTAAATGAAATGTCAGAGGACTTTAATGTACTCGATTTTTAAATAAATTTTGGAAAAAGTATTCCATTTTTTTATTTAATGTGCTATAATACAAATAAGCTAAATGCTTTTAGCTTGTATGATATGAAAAGTAGGAGGCATAGTTATGAAAATTATGACGATCGGAAGAAAAGTCAACCTCAAAGATAACTTTAAGGAGCGTGCTGAGAAAAAACTCAGCAAGTTTGAGCGTATTTTCTCGGCAGATGCGGAAGCAACTGTTACAGTTACAGTTGAAAAGAACCGTCAGGTTGTCGAAGTCACAGTTCGTGATAACGGCTTGATGTACCGTGCCGAAAGCACAGCACTGGAAATGAACGATGCACTTGATGCCGTTGTAGATATATTGGGCGGTCAAATCCGCAAGAACAAAACAAAGATTGGAAAGAAAATCCGCCCCGATGCAGACATCGAAAGCTACTTTGCCGCTCTTTCCGATGACGATGAAGAACCATACACCGATGAGGATTATATGGTTGTCAGAACGAAAACCTTTGATGTTAAGCCCCTGTCCGTTGAGGAAGCTATCCTCCAAATGAACCTGATTGGACATCAGTTCTTTATGTTCAGAAACAGCGTGAGCAACGAAATCAATGTTGTTTATAAGCGTAAAGACGGTACTTATGGTTTGCTTGAACCCGAAACATAATGACAAATTGACGGAAGTCCCTCACTCGCAAGGGTGGGGGACTTTTTTGGTATCAAATAGAAAATTCTTCTTTATTCGTGACTTTGGATATGATATAATAAAAAATAATTTTTACTTGGAAAAGGAAAAGCAAATGGAACAAATAGAAAGTTATAATCTCGTCTGCAAAGAAAATGCGGTTGTGCCTAATTATAAACTCGCTCAACAGATTGCATACATTAAACTCTATTTCACGCTGACTGGTGAGGTCTTTATTGTCGGGGCGGTTGATAACAATTATATCGGTTGGCTGTCCGTAACAAAAACAGATAATACGGAAATCAATGAACAGATATTCAACCATATTGCAAATCATGGCTATGAATATGTATCTCATCAGTATGATGTCTTAAAGTCAAAAAGTTTTGACTGTGACCTGTTGGAAAATGCCTATACTACCCGTCTTATACGGGGGAATAGAGAAAAAGTGGCATGGGAAACGCCGTTTGGTTGTTATTACGGACAAGACCAAATTCAATATAACGGCAGATTTTTTGCTAATGCCGTTGACCGCTTTTGCGATAAACTCCGAAAAAAATGTGAAATCCGAGAGATGAAAGGGGCATATAAACCCGTATTACAAAAATATATCCCCTATATTTCCGCAATAAATCATATGCGGTATGATGTGGATATTAAGCCGCTTGCCGAACTTCTTGAAAATGAAAGCTATCTTTTGTTGTCCCCACATAAAGATATTCGGGACTTATACATTCAATGCCGTGATTTATGCAGGTCAAAATATAATGCCTACATGACGGCGGTAAGATGATTTGTTTTTAACAATATGAAAAATGGAGATTGAAAAATGGAAAATCTGTTTCAAATGTCTGCTCCCTGTTTGTTGGGATTGGAAGGACTTGTTGCCGATGAACTGCGGTTCATGGGTATGAAAAATGTACAGCCCGAAAACGGGCGTGTTGTCTTTGAGGGCAATTATGCTGATATGGCAAGGGCAAATATTGGTTCGAGATACAGTGAGCGTATTTTGGTTTTGCTGAATACTTTTTCCGCATATACCTTTGAGGATTTGTTTCAAGGTGTTTTGGCAGTGCCGTGGGAGGATTGGCTGGACAAAGAGGCGGCTTTTCCCGTTAAGGGGCGTTCACTCAGCTCCAAATTGGCAAGCGTACCCGACTGTCAGAAGATTATCAAAAAAGCGGTTGTTGAGCGTATGAAACGCCACTACCGTATAGATTGGTTTGCCGAAACGGGAACACCGCACCAAATCCAATTCCTTATTCTTAAAGACAAAGTCAGCATTATGCTTGATACTTCGGGTATGGGACTGCATAAGCGTGGATATCGTGAAAATGCGGCGGCAGCACCGATTAAGGAAACATTGGCAGCGGCTATGGCGGATTTATCTCATGTCAGACCGCACAGCCGAGTGATTGACCCGTTTTGCGGTTCGGGTACGATTTTGATTGAGTCGGCATTAAAAGCCCTGAAAATTGCTCCGGGATTACGCCGCCGTTTTGCGGCGGAGCGTTGGTCATGCGTTCCGGCTGAGGCATGGCGGCAGGAAAGGGAATTTGCCCAAAATCAAATTGACCGCAACGCTGAGTTTCAGGCTTACGGCTATGATATAGACCCGGAGGCTATCCGCCTGACGGAGGAAAATGCCAAAAAAGCAGGTGTGGGTGCAAGAATACACCTTATGCAAAGGGATATTCGTGATTTCTCCGAAGATTTGGAGAGAGCGGCAATTATCTGTAATCCACCTTATGGTGAACGCCTTTTGGATATGGAGCAGTCCCGTGAACTGTATAAAATCATGGGAGAAAAATTCCATAAGCGTGACGGTTACAGTTATTCGATTATCAGTCCCGATGACCGTTTTGAAGATATGTTCGGACGGCTTGCGGATAAACGCCGTAAACTTTATAACGGAATGATTAAATGCCAAGTCTATATGTATTTCAAAAAATAATTTCTATTATTTGTAAATAATTTATTAAGAACGAAAAATAGACTTGATTTTTTTGCGGAAAGGTTATACAATACATTTAGCACTCGGAGGTTGAGAGTGCTAAACATTAAAAAGCAATGATATTTATTATTTAGAAGGAGGCATCTGTTATGACAATTAAACCATTGGCAGACAGAGTTGTAGTAAAAACAGAAGAAGCTGAGGAAACCACAAAGAGCGGTATCGTTTTGACAGCCGCATCTCAGGAAAAACCCCAATTCGCAACAATCGTTGCCGTAGGTCCGGGCGGTATTGTTGACGGCAATGAGGTTGAGATGTATGTCAAAGTCGGCGACAAAGTTATCACAAGCAAATATTCAGGTACAGAGGTTAAACTCGACGGCGAAGAATATACAATCGTTCGTCAGTCCGATATTCTTGCAATCGTTGAATAATCAACGCTTATCATTTTATTGTTGGAGGTAATTTATTATGGCAAAGCAAATTGCATACGGTGAAGAAGCAAGAAAGTCTTTGATGAGAGGTATTGACCAACTTGCAGATACAGTAAAAATCACACTCGGTCCGAAGGGCAGAAATGTTGTTTTGGACAAGAAGTTCGGTGCTCCGCTCATTACAAATGACGGTGTTACAATCGCTAAGGAAATCGAGCTTGAAGACGCTTTCGAGAACATGGGTGCTCAACTCGTTAAGGAAGTTTCAATCAAGACAAACGATGTTGCCGGTGACGGTACAACAACAGCGACTTTGTTGGCACAGGCTTTAATCCGTGAGGGTATGAAGAATGTAACCGCAGGTGCAAACCCGATGGTTCTCAAAAAGGGTATTCAAAAGGCTGTTGACGCTGCTGTTGAGAATTTGAAAACAAATTCCAAACCGGTTGAAGGCTCTAAGGACATCGCAAGAGTTGCAACAATTTCCGCCGCTGATGAATTTATCGGCAACCTGATTGCTGAGGCTATGGAGAAAGTTGGCAAGGACGGTGTTATCACTGTTGAGGAGTCCAAGACAGCCGAAACATATTCCGAAGTTGTTGAAGGTATGATGTTCGACCGTGGCTATATCACACCTTATATGTGCACAGATACAGATAAGATGGTTGCAAACCTCGATGACGCTTATGTTTTGATTACAGATAAGAAAATTTCCAACATTCAGGAAATCCTCCCCGTTTTGGAGCAGATTGTCAATGCCGGCAAGAAACTTTTGATTATCGCCGAAGATGTTGAGGGCGAAGCTTTGACAACATTGATTTTGAACAAGTTGCGTGGCACATTTACCTGTGTTGCCGTTAAAGCTCCGGGCTTTGGTGACAGAAGAAAAGAAATGCTCCGTGACATCGCTATCTTGACAGGCGGTCAGGTTATTTCTTCCGAATTGGGTCTTGAATTGAAAGAAACCACAATCGACCAGTTGGGTCGTGCCCGCCAGATTAAGGTTGACAAAGAGAATACAATCATTGTTGGCGGTGCAGGCAGCAGTGATGAAATCAATGCAAGAGTTAACCAAATCCGTGCTCAGATTGAAACAACAACATCTGATTTCGACAGAGAAAAGCTCCAAGAGCGTTTGGCTAAGTTGGCAGGCGGCGTTGCCGTTATTAAGGTTGGTGCTGCAACCGAAATCGAGATGAAAGAGAAGAAACTCCGCATTGAGGACGCTCTCGCCGCAACAAAGGCTGCTGTTGAAGAGGGTATCGTTGCAGGCGGCGGTACAGCTTTGATGAATGCAATTCCGGCTGTTGCCGCTCAGGTTGCACAGTTTGAGGGTGACGAAAAGACAGGTGCAGCTATTGTATTGAAAGCTCTTGAAGAGCCTGTTCGCCAAATTGCCGCAAATGCAGGTCTTGAAGGTTCAGTTATTGTTGCCAACATCAAGGCTTCCGGCAAGGTTGGTTATGGCTTCAATGCTTTGACAGAGGAATACATGGACATGATGGAGGCAGGTATCGTAGACCCAACAAAGGTTACACGCTCCGCACTTCAAAATGCCGCATCTGTTGCAAGCATGGTTCTCACAACAGAGTCTTTGGTTGCCGATATTAAAGAGCCGGCTGCTCCCGCAGCACCGGCAGCTCCCGACATGGGCGGAATGTACTAATAATGTCAGGGGTTTTGGTCGCACCCCCGAACCCCCTTAACCCCACCAAAGGAACGCAGTTCCTTTGGAATTGGGAATATGAGGATTTAGAACAGACGAACACAAATTAAAAAAGGGCAGATACTCCGTCAAGGAGTGTCTGTCCTTTTGCAATATATGGAATGTGTGTGGAGGTTGACAGTCGCAAAAAAGGATTGAAATGTAGGGGAGGGTATGGTATAATATTACAGTTAAAGTCAGACTTTTATACCGTTTATAAGTTTTATGACGGTATAGGACTAACCTATTTTTGGGAAAGATAATTAAATAGGTGCTGCATTTAAAATATGGAAAGGATATAGAGCTATGGCAAAGGAGAACAAATATCGCACGCATTATTGCGGCGAACTGAGAGAAAGTGACATCGGTCGTGAAGTGAGAGTGGCAGGTTGGGTTGAAAATATCCGTGACCACGGCGGTGTACTGTTTTTGGATATTCGTGACCAATACGGCGTTGTACAGGTCGTTATTCATGACGAAAAAATGCTCGAAAATGTCAATAAGGAATGTTCCGTAACAATCAGCGGCAAGGTTGTTTTGCGTGATGAGGAAACAATCAATACAAAAATTGCTACGGGTACGGTTGAAATTGCTGCCGATACATTGACCGTTTTGGGCAAAGCACCCAACAGCTTGCCGTTTGAAGTTGCAACATCAACGGAAACAAAAGAAGATGTCCGTCTGAAATATCGTTTTTTGGATTTGAGAAACCGCAAGGTGCATAACAATATTGTGTTCCGTTCTCAGGTTATCTCTTTTTTGCGTAACAAAATGACGGAATTGGGATTTATGGAAATCCAAACACCGATTTTGTCCGCTTCCTCGCCTGAGGGCGCAAGAGATTACCTCATTCCGAGCCGTAAGCATAAAGGAATGTTTTACGCTTTGCCGCAAGCTCCCCAGATTTTCAAACAGCTTTTAATGGTGTCGGGATTTGATAAATATTTCCAGATTGCACCGTGTTTCCGTGATGAGGACGCAAGAGCCGACCGTTCTCCGGGTGAATTTTATCAGTTGGATTTTGAAATGGCTTTTGCCGAACAGGACGATGTTTTTGCGGTTGCCGAAGAAGTTTTGTATGAGGCATTTACAAAATTTACGGACAAAGAGGTTTCAAAACCGCCGTTCAGAAGAATCCCCTTTGCTGAGTCCATGCTCACATACGGTACGGATAAACCCGATTTGCGAAATCCGCTTTTGATTAAAGATGTCAGCCCGATGTTTGAAGAAACAGATTTCAAACCGTTCCTCAAAAAGACGGTTCGCACAATCAATGTGCCGAAAGCTGCCGCCCAATCCAAAAAGTGGTTCAAGACAATGGAGGAATATGCTCTCTCTATCGGCATGAAAGGTTTGGGTTATGTCAAGGTTAGGGACGATATGACTTTTGACGGTCCTATTGACAAATTCCTCAAAGAGGGCGACAGAGAAAAGCTGATTGAGATTAACGGTTCTCAGGCGGGCGATGTTATCTACTTTATTGCTGACAGCAAGGATATTGCTCCGAAACTTGCGGGACAAATCCGCACAGAGGTTGCAAAGCGTTTGAATTTGATTGACGAAAGCCGCTTTGACCTGTGCTTTATCACAGATTTCCCGATGTATGAGCATGACGAGGATACAGGTGCGGTTATCTTTACGCATAACCCGTTCTCCATGCCACAGGGCGGTATGCAGGCTCTTTTGGAGAAAGACCCAACCGAGATTTTGGCTTATCAGTATGATATTGTATGTAACGGCATTGAGCTTTCTTCGGGTGCGGTTCGTAACCATGACCTTGATATTATGGTCAAAGCGTTTGAAATTGCCGGCTATACGGAGGAGGACTTGCAGACAAAGTTCCGTTCCCTGTATAATGCCTTTAAGTATGGGGCTCCGCCACACGCCGGTATGGCTCCGGGCGTTGACAGAATGTTAATGCTCATGACAGGTGAGGAAAATATCCGTGAAGTTATCGCATTCCCAATGAACAGTAACGCCCAAGATGTGCTTTTGGGTGCTCCGAATGAAGTAACGGAACAACAGCTCCGTGAAGTTCATATTAAACTCAGATAAATTATACTCTTATCCCCAAAGACGGGATACATAAGGGACTGTGTCCCTTATGCAGGGGTTCGGGGACAGCGTCCCCGATGGGGTTTGGGGCGACGCCCCAATATAAACACAAAAGGAGAGGAAACGATGGCAAAGGTTACACATGAAGAAATTATGAAAATTGCCGTTCTTTCCAAATTGTTTGTGCGTGAAGATGAATTGGATAAGCTGACGGAGGATATGGCGGAAATCATATCCTTTGCGGATACAATCAACGATGCGGCAGACGAGGGAACGGAATTTGACAATATTAACAATCTCTCAAATGTTTTGCGTGAGGATACGGTTGTTCCGTCTTTGGACAGGGAAAAAATACTGCAAAATGCTCCCGACAGCGATGACGGTTGTTTCCTCGTGAAAAAGCGTGCAGACTGAATTTGAGAGGTGAACAGAATGGCAGAAAAAACAGGCACAATTAAAAAACTGCATGACAGATTGTCCAACAAAGAAATTTCATGTACGGAATTGACACAGCAATATTTGGACGCAGTCGCAAAAGATAATGCCGCCCTGAACGCTTATGTTAAAGTTACGCCCGAAACGGCACTGAAAACAGCGGCGGCGGTTGACGAAAAAATTGCAAGGGGAGAGGAAATTGCCTTTTTGGAGGGTATTCCGATGACCTTGAAAGACAACATTTCCACAGACGGGATTGAAACGACCTGTTGTTCAAAAATTTTGCGTGGCTATACGCCGATTTATGACGCTACCGTTTGGGAAATCCTCAAAAAGCAAAATGCCGTTTTGCTCGGTAAAACCAACATGGACGAATTTGCCATGGGGTCTTCCTGTGAAACTTCATGCTTTGGCGGTGCAAAAAATCCGCATAACATTGACCATGTTGCGGGCGGCAGTTCAGGCGGCGTTGCCTCTGCCGTAGGTGGAAATATTGCCGCTTACGGTTTAGGTTCGGATACGGGCGGTTCAATCCGTCAGCCGGCGGCTTTTTGCGGTATTGTGGGCTTGAAACCGACTTACGGTGCGGTTTCCCGTTACGGACTGATTGCCTATGCGTCCAGCTTTGACCAAATCGGACCGATTACAACAAGCGTTGAAGATGCGGCTTTGGTTTATGATGCGATTGCACAATATGACGAAAAGGACTCCACTTCACAAGGCAAGAAAACCGCAACATTGGATACACTGAAAAAAGATATTAAAGGCATGAAAATCGGCATAGCCCGTGAATATTTGGACGGTGTGCGTGACGATGTTCGTATGGCGGTTGAAAAAGCCGCAAAGGTTTATGAAAGTTTGGGTGCGGAAATCGTTTACTTTGACTTGCCCGCCCTGAAATACGCTTTGCCCGTTTACTATATTTTGGCGTGTGCGGAAGCGTCCTCCAATCTTGGACGCTATGACGGTATTCGTTACGGCTATAAGGCGGCAACTTATACCGATGTCAACGATATGGTTAAAAAGACACGCAGTGAAGGCTTTGGCGATGAGGTTAAAAGACGCATTATGCTCGGCACTTATGTTTTGAGTTCGGGTTATTACGATGCTTACTATAAAAAGGCACAGAACCTGAGAGGGACAATTATTGCCGCCTTTAAAAAGGCTTTTGAAACCTGTGATGTTATTTTAGCTCCGACCGTACCCATGACAGCGTTTAAAAACGGTCATGCTGTCAGCGACCCCGTTGAAACCTACCTGACCGATATTTGCACCGTTCCCGTGAACATTTGCGGATTGCCTGCCGTATCCATACCGTGTGGTTTTAATGCCAACGGTATGCCGATTGGTATGCAGCTCATCGGCAACACCTTTGCTGAGGCAGAAATCCTCAATGCCGCCTGGCAGTATGAAACGGCTGTCGGTGACGAGGTATTCAAGTCCGCATCATTCGGTGTTCAGCTTTGAACCGTATAATCATGACACGAAAGGAACGAAAAGCACTATGAAATACGAATTGGTTGCGGGTTTTGAAACGCATATAGAGTTGGCAACAAAGACCAAAATTTTCTGCGGCTGTACCACACAATTCGGCGGTGAACCGAATACCCATTGTTGCCCTGTTTGTATCGGTTTGCCGGGTACATTGCCGAAGCTGAATAAAGCGGTTGTTCAATATGCAATCCGTGCGGGATTGGCGGCAAACTGCGAGATTGCCGAAATTTCCAAAATGGACAGAAAAAATTATTGCTACCCCGATTTGCCGAAGGCTTATCAGATTTCACAGCTTTACAATCCGCTGTGTTTGGGCGGTTATATTCCGCTCTCCAACGGAAGAAAAATCCGTCTTAATCATATTCATATTGAGGAGGACGCCGGTAAACTTGTGCATCGTCGTGGTGATACATTGGTTGACTATAATCGTGGCGGCGTGCCGTTGATTGAAATTGTTTCCGAACCCGATATTCGCTCGATTGACGAAGCCCGTGAGTATGTTGAAAAATTACAGTTAATTATGCGTTACATCGGTATTTCCGACTGTCGTATGCAAGAGGGTTCAATGCGGTGTGATGTTAATATTTCCGTTCGTCCTGTCGGTAGCGAAAAACTCGGTACAAGAACGGAAATCAAAAACATGAACTCGATTGCTTTTATCGCAAAAGCTATGGAATATGAGTTCAATCGTCAGGTTGATTTGATTGAAAGCGGCGGAAAGGTTATACAGGAAACTTTGCGTTATGACGATGCGACAAATACCACTTCAAGTATGCGTGGCAAAGAGGACGCTAACGACTACCGTTATTTCCGTGACCCCGATTTGGTAACGATTGTTGTGCCGAAAGAGGAAGTAGAGCAAATCAAGGCAACATTACCCGAATTGCCTGATGCAAAATTACAGCGTTATGTTGAAGAATTGGGTTTGCCCGAGTCGGACGCACAGCTTTTGGTAAAATATCGCAAAGTTGCGGAGTATTACGAAAAAGCGTCTGAGGGAACAAAGAATCCAAAGACAGCCGCAAACTTTATTATCGGACAGATTTTCCGCCGTACGGAAACAGAAGCCGACAAGGAAAACTTTGATGTTGCGGTTTCTGCGGAAAACCTCAATGAGTTAATTAAACTGATTGATGACGGAAAGCTGAAAATGAATCTTGCGAAATCCACATTGGAAAAGATGTTGGATACAGGAAAAAGAGTAACCGAATTGGTTTCCGAAAGTGATATGGCAGGTTTGGACGATAATGCTCTGTCCGACTTGTGCCAAAAGGCGGTTGAGTCCAACCCGAATGCCGTAAATGACTATAAGAACGGCAAGGAAAAAGCCATAAAGGCTTTGGTTGGTTTTGTCATGAAGAATAGTCGTGGCAAGGCAGATGCCGCACAGGCTGAACAAAAGCTGAAAGAAATTATTGCCCAAATGTAATTATTAAATAAGGGGTGCAGCTTGAACTGTACCCCTTGTTTTTGTTTGTATCCGAAAAGCAGTTATAGGCGGTAATTTGAAAAGGCTGTTTTCACATTGTTATGATGTGAAAACAGCCTTTTGTTATACTAAACTTATACCGACTTTTACGGCTTTGTTGTTAAATTCAAGCATTTCAGATTTGCGTTTTGGTGTACAAAGTCGAATGGCCTCAAAAAGTGCCTTTTCGGTACAGAAATTTGTTTTTGCATATAGTATGCCCAAAACAATCATATTTGAAAGTCCTTTGACGCCGTTTTGTTCGGCAATTTCCGTTGCACGAACACCAAATTCCTCTATATCATTTCTGCCCGAAGTCATAGTGACAATATTTGTATCGGATATAATCAGTCCGTTAGGTTTAACACTGCCACAAAATTTTTCAAGTGACGGGTTGTTAAGTGCAATAAGCACATCGGGGTTTGGAACAAGCGGCGAACTGATGTTTTTTTCCGATATACATACCGAACAGTTTGCCGTACCGCCTCTCATTTCAGGACCGTATGACGGAATCCATGAAATATGCATATCATCTATCATACCGGCATAGGCGGCAACCTTGCCTATAAACAAAACGCCCTGACCGCCGAAACCGGCTGTAACAAGTCTTAAATTGCTCATGTATCCGCCCCCTTATCCTTGTAAACACCAAGAGGATAATAAGGCACCATTTTTTCGGTAATCAATTCCAATGACCTTTCGGGTGTCACACCCCAGTTTGTCGGACAGGAGGAGAGAACCTCTATGATTGAAAATCCACGCTTTTCAATTTGATATTGAAAACCTTTTTTGATAGCCTTTTTCATCTCCCGAACACCTTTTACACTGTCACAGGCGACACGCTGTGCAAATGCAACACCGTCCAAAGTTGAGAGCATTTCGCAGACTCTTATTGGAAAACCAGCCGTATCGGGATTTCTGCCGTAAGGGGTTGTTTGAGTGACCTGTTCGGGGAGCGATGTGGGTGCCATTTGACCGCCCGTCATTCCGTATATGGTATTGTTGATGAATATAATTGTAATGTTTTCGCCTCTTGTTGCGGCATGAATCGTTTCGCAAGTTCCAATGGCGGCAAGGTCGCCGTCACCCTGATATGTGAATATTACATTATCAGGCATGGCTCTTTTCAGACCTGTTGCAAGAGCGGGGGCTCGCCCATGCGGTGCTTCAATCATATCGCACTTAAAGTAGTCGTAATCCATAACGGCACAGCCGACAGGTGAAACACCAACCGTTTTGCCCTCGATTTCAAGTTCATCAAGGATTTCGGCAATAACCTTGTGTACGATACCATGAGAACAACCGGCACAGAAATGGAACGGTATATCTGTCAAAGCCTTTGGTTTTTGGTAAACGATTTCCATTTTATACGCCCTCCTTTTCTGCAATTTTTTTGATTTGTTCAAAGACTTCCTGTGGGGTAGGAATGATTCCTCCCGTTCTGCCGTAAAAACTTACGGGACGCTCGCCGTTGACTGCAAGGCGTACATCATCAACCATCTGTCCCATATTCATTTCAACCGAGAGAAAATGACGCACAGTCTTTGCGGCATTTTTAATGGCATCAACAGGATACGGCCAAAGGGTAATCGGTTTAATAAGACCGACTTTTATGCCCGCTTCACGCCCCATATCAACAGCCTCCTGAGATATTCTCGCACTTGCACCGAAAGCGACAAGGGCAATATCCGCATCGTCCATAAGATAGCTTTCACTTCTTTGTTCGTTTTGCTTTATGACATCGTATTTTTTGTAGCGTTCAAAGTTCAGTTCTTCAAGTTTTTGCGGGTCAAGAATCAGTGAGTTAATGACATTATGTTCACGCTTAAATCCGTGACCGGTGACTGCCCAAGGTTTTTCAGGCGGAACGGTTGTCGGTTCTTTTATTTCGGCAGCCTCCATCATTTGACCAATCAGACCGTCAGCAAGAATCATAGCGGGATTTCTGTATTTATCCGATAAATCAAAGGCAAGCTGTGTGAAATCCGCCATTTCCTGAACTGTTGAAGGTGCAAGCACAATCAAATGGAAATCGCCGTGACCGGCGGCTCTTGTTGCCTGCCAATAATCCGACTGTGACGGCTGAATACCGCCAAGACCGGGACCGCCCCTTTGAACATTGACGATAACGGCGGGAATATCACACGCCGCCATATAGGACATACATTCGCTTTTCAGGCTTATTCCAGGAGAGGAGGAAGAAGTCATGGCACGCTTTCCCGCTGCCGCACAGCCGAAAAGCATATTACAGGCGGCAATTTCCGATTCCGCCTGAATAAATGTTCCGCCGATTTTGGGCATTTCACGAGCCATATATGCACCGATTTCCGTTTGCGGTGTAATCGGATAGCCGAAAAAATATCTGCAACCGGCTTTTATAGCGGCTCTTGCAAGGGCTTCATTACCCTTTATAAGAATTTTTTCACTCATAAGGTAAGTGTCCTTTCAAAGTATTAGTTTTTCTTTGTTGTTTCCCTGTAAACGGTAATTGCCGCCTCAGGACAAATTACGGCACATGATGCACAGCCTATACAGCCGTCACTGCAAAGTGCCGCAGGGTGAAATCCATGTTTGTTCAGAGTGCTTTTATCAAGCTCAATGACCTTTTTTGGACAAACATACACACAAAGTCCACAGGCTTTGCAGACCTCATTATTTACTTCTATTGTTCCCAAAAATATCACCTCTTTATATTCGGCGGTTGTAGGATAATTCCAACCGCAATTTTAATTTTAAACGATATTGCCCAATGATTTTTATTATAAAATAATATTATGAATAGCCTGTGTACATTATAAAGATTTTAGTACAATAGTCCCCTTTTGTACAAGGTAAAATTTGGAAGCCTGAATTAAAATCTTTATAGAAAGTCGGATTTTTCCGAGCTTTTGAGAAGATTTTAACATTAACCGTAAGAAAATACAATAATATTTTCTCCAACGGAATAGTACAATTATACCAAATAATTCTTTAAAAGAAAAATAAGCGTGCTTTTTTGTGTGAAATTATATTTCTGGATTTAATTGTTAAAAAAATAAGGATATGCCGCAAAACGACATATCCTTAATATTTGTTATAACAAAGGGATAATATGTTAATCCATTTTATAAAGTGTCTATTCTGTAATATATCTTACAATCAAATCCTTTGGGTTTTTCCATTTCAGTATATGGATTTTTTGGCTCGGTTGTAAATTCAGTATCCAAAATTTCCTGTACTTTGTCATTGATTGCAGGCATATTGAAATAGTTGACAATAACAATATTAACCTCGTCAAGTTGCCTTAATAAATTTTGCGAAAACCATGAATTTTCATCTTCAAAGTTATATTCATCTTGAACAAATGCCGGACCTTTCGGAGAATGTACAGTTAATCCATAGAAAGAGTTATCCATATTAAATCCGATATATTGATATGTATCCTCGCCATAATAGTCAAGCAAAGAATCGACATATTTGGCCTCATCGTAAATAAGGGAATAGTCGTAAAAATTATCACGACTTCGATAATTTTCTATATTAAGATTAAAGATGAAAATAATCAATAGAATTAAATTTGAAAGAACAATGGGATTATAAGTAGCGGAAATCACATTCGGTATGGTAAATTGATTATGCTCCTGAATACTTTTACAATCCATTATGATTTTGCATACCGAAATAATCAAAATCATATAGAAGGGAGCTGCAAAAATATAATGATGACGGAAATAATGTCCGCCAAGACCAACGGCAAATGATGCACAAAGGAGAGCAAAAATCAAAGTAAACACTTTCCATAAGCGAAGTTTTAAAGAGAATTTTTTATTAAGGGCAGCGTACAAAATAAATGTAATAACAGCTAATAAAACTATAATTGCAAAAAAAGTTGAAAATTTTTCTAAATTTACCATCATCTTATCCAGTTGAAACATTCGTACAAAAGGTGAGCCGTAAATTGAAATATGGTTTCCAAACATTTTTTTTAAGTATATGCTGAAATATTCAGATAATACACCGCAAGCCAATAATAACATAACGGACAGTACGCCACCTATAAAGGAGGGAATTACAGTTTTTGCAATAAAATCTCTGACAGAGTTTACCATAAACAGACTTCCCGATACCAATAGAATAATAAACGGCTCTTTAAACATAACACTGCACATAACGAAGAATCCTGCAAGTGTTGTCCAGATAATAATTTGTTTCCTGTTGCATTTTTCCCCTTTTTTCCAATGAATGTGCATAATCGCCCAAAAATACAATCCGGCGAAAGCTGTTCCAATGCTTTCGGTTTGAAAAGAACCGCTGTTTGTTTCACAATATTTCATCAAAAACAATCCCATTATAAGGGCAAGAAATAAATATATCAATGTTTTAGGTTTGTCTTTTGTTAAACCTGTTTGTTTACAATATTCCCAGATACAAAGCACGGGGATAAATGCGATAATAACAAGGCATAGAAAAGAAAAAAGGTTGCATATAGTTATATCGTTTGTCAAAGCAAACGACAAAGCCGAAATCAAAAAGATTCCAACAGGTTTGTTTTCATATAAACCGCTGTATGGTTTTATGCCGTTTAACATACCTCTGCCAACCGCCCAGTACAACGGAGAATCATGGTTATATGCATGGTTCATTTCATATGACCATGATTGATAAATTATTTGCAAAGTAAAGATTGAGAAAACGGCTATAAAAAATATTAAAAAATATTTATTTGCTTTTTCTTTATTTTTGGTATACATATGTTCTTTCCTCGTTAAATATTTCCGTTATTTATTGTAATTTAAAATGTGTAATTTATATTATTCTTTCGTGTTTATCACTGTCCTTTATTTTGGTATCGTTTCAGACGGTCGGCAATTTTCTTGCCCATAGCCTGATAAATGTTGTAGTATTCCTCATAGCTGACGGAACAGCGGTTGTCGAAAATTAAAATTTCCATATCAACACCGAACAGTGTAACCCAAATATTTGTTTCATACAAACCGTTTTTGAGGTAGAAATTTTTGCGTTGACGGCGTTGGAGTGCATTTTCGGCGTTATCGTCAATAATTTCAATTTCCAATAAACAGCGTTTTCCACTGTACCGTTGGCGGAATAAATCCAGAGCCACAGAGCCAAGTCCTTCGCCACGCCGCATTGTATCTATGGCAAAGTAATCCAAAAGAACTAAATCATTGTTTTGGAGTGTAATCATCAATCCGACAGGTGAATTGTCTTTTATCAGTATAAGAATTTCCATAAGCCCTTCGGCGGTTTTCTCCAAAATCAGTGAAAATGGCTTTTTTTCATCTTTTGGAAAAGAAACATCATAAAGGTTGCGGATATAGTCCAATTCATTAGTTTGTGCGGGACGGAGCAGCATGGTTATTCTCCTTTTAATGTACATTTTGAAAACAAAAGTTTTTATTTCCAAAATGGAATTTCAAAGGGAGCAGCAAGCCGCCGCTCCCTTTGCAGGGGTTTGGATAAAACATTATATTAAGGTTCTGCCGTCACAGTAGTTGCAGAGGAGCATATCACCTGATTCTCTGAAAATATGCGGCAAATAAACTTCATCGTGTGTAATACAGCGGGGATTGGAGCAAACGGCAGGGTGTGTGGATAAAAGTTTGGGAGCTTGTGTGTGGTCGGGATTTTTGAGCAGTTCCATAATCAATGCCATACGGGCATAAACGCCGTAAACCGTTTGTATAAAGTATTTTGCCCGTTCGTCCTCATCAATCTCATAGTCGATTTCATCAACACGGGGAAGGGGGTGGAGAATTTTCAGGTCCTTTTTGCCGTATTGCAGTTTATCACGGTCAAGAATGTAAATGCCCTTTTGCTTTTGATAATCTTCATCAGAGGCAAAGCGTTCACGCTGAATTCGTGTCATGTACAAAATATCAAGATAGGGCATAGCCTCTTTGAGTGAGGACATTTCAGTATATTCACAGCCGGCGGCATTCAGAATATCCTTAATATACTGCGGTATTCCCAATTCAGCGGTTGAAATTAAGATAAAGCGGTTGTTTGAAAAATGGGACATGGTTTTAATCAGCGAATGGACGGTACGCCCGTTTTTCAGGTCGCCGCACAAACCGATACACATATTTTCCAAAGAACCTCTTTCATTATATAAGGTAACAATATCGGTCAGGGTTTGTGTTGGGTGAAGGTGTCCGCCGTCCCCTGCATTGATAACAGGAACATAGGAGTACAGGGAAGCTGCTTTTGCCGCTCCCTCAGATGGGTGACGCATGGCGATAATATCCGCATAACCGCTGACAACGGTTATGGTATCTTTCAGGCTTTCACCTTTGGCAACCGAAGATGAGTTAGGGTTGTCAAAGCCGATAAGTGTACCGCCCAAACGAAGCATGGCGGTTTTGAATGACATTTGTGTTCGGGTTGAGGGTTCATAAAAGAGTGTTGCCATAATTTTGCCGTGACAGGCATCAGCATAGTCCTGCGGTTTTTGACGGATAGCGTTGGCATTTTCGGCAATATGGCGAATATCTTCAACAGACAAATCTTCCAAATCAATAATATGTTTTGGTATCATAGGTTCTCACCTTTCCCTTTCTATACTTATTTTAACAGTTTCTTTGATAAATAACAATAGCCAAAATAAATTTGAATGTTTTTTCAGAAAGGAGTAGAGAATAAGTTGTCGGAATTTACCGAAATTTAATATTTTAGCTCAGAATTGGTAAAAAAATACAAAAGAGGTCTTGACATAAAGGTTAGCCTGTGCTAATATAAATTCAGTAGGTTAGTTTGCACTAACTAACTCTGATGAAAGAATTTACATAAATGGCGTTGGCAGCAATATAATTGTTCAGGTTAAAAACATTTGTATTGCAATCGGCAAAAAATGGCAAATTAAGATGATATAAGGAGGAACAGGTATGAGAACTTTGAGAGATGCTAAGGTAGGAGAAACCGTTGTTGTAAAAAAACTGCATGGAGAGGGGGCTATTAAAAGACGCATTATGGATATGGGCATTACAAAAGGCGTATCCGTTTTTGTACGCAAGGTTGCACCTTTGGGCGACCCGTTTGAACTGACGGTTCGTGGCTATGAGCTTTCTTTGAGAAAGGCAGATGCTGAAATGGTCGAGGTTGAATAATCATTCGGCAGAATGATTATATTTTAAAGGAGATAGGGAGTTATGGGGATTAAAATTGCGATTGCCGGAAACCCGAACTGCGGAAAAACAACCTTGTTCAATGCGTTGACAGGTTCTAACCAATATGTAGGAAACTGGCCGGGTGTTACCGTAGAGAAAAAGGAGGGCAAGCTAAAAAAACATGATGATGTTAAGGTTGTAGACTTGCCGGGTGTTTATTCTCTTTCACCGTACACACTTGAAGAAGTTGTTGCCAGAAACTATTTGATTAACGAAAGACCTGACGCAATTCTGAACATTATTGACGGCACAAATTTGGAAAGAAATCTCTACTTAACAACACAGCTTGCAGAGTTGGGTATTCCGGTTGTTGTTGCAATCAATATGATGGATATTGTTAATAAAAACGGCGATAAATTAAATATCGAACTGCTTTCCAAACATCTTGGATATAAGGTTGTTGAAATTTCCGCATTAAAAGGTACAGGCATTGAGGAGGCGGCTGAGGTGGCAATTACAGCTGCAAGGGGAGTAAAAGCAATTCCCCGACACAGTTTTAGCGGTGTTGTGGAACACGCTTTGGCCCATATTGAGGAGGCGGCGGTTCATGATATGCCGGAAAACCGCCAAAGGTGGTATGCCATTAAGATTTTTGAGCGTGACAAAAAAGTTTTGGAACAGCTTAAAATCAAAAAGTCTGTTTTGGAACATATCGAAAAGGATATTGAAGCGGCGGAAAGAGAGTTGGACGATGACGCCGAAAGTATTATTACCAACGAAAGATATAACTATATTACATCAATCCTTAAAGACTGTTACAAAAAAAGAAATCGGAATAAACTTTCAACTTCCGATAAAATCGACCGTATTGTGACAAACCGTTTTGCGGCACTGCCGATTTTCGCCGTTGTTATGATTATCGTTTACTATGTTTCCATATCATTGATTGGGACGGTTTTTACTAATTGGGCGAATGACGGTGTGTTTGGTGACGGTTGGCATTTGTTTACAATCGGTGCGGCAGATTATGCGGCGGCAACCGATGAATATGCCGTTAAAAATATTTTTACGGATAAGTTTAAAGCGACTGTACAAAAAGCCGCCGATGCTGATGTTATCGGTGCGGCTGATATTCTCAGTGCTATGGAGAACGGCAGTTTTGCCGATTTTGATGAGGTATTCGGTTCTTATGCCGATGCTCTTGCAAAGGAAGGTTATGACCTCTCCTTATACTATGACCCTGATACATCTATGGTGAATGCCCCAGCTCCCGAAAATTACGGTATATGGGTGCCGGGTATTCCAAAATTGGTTGAAAACGGCTTGAAAGCCATGAACTGTGCAGATTGGCTCAATAGTTTAATTCTTGACGGTATTGTTGCCGGTGTCGGTTCGGTTCTTGGTTTTGTACCACAAATGATGGCTCTCTTTATTTTTCTTGCTTTCCTTGAAGGCTGCGGATATATGTCACGCATTGCTTTTGTTATGGATAAAATTTTCAGAAAGTTCGGTCTTTCGGGCAAGTCCTTTATTCCAATGTTAATCGGTTCAAGCTGTGGTGTTCCGGGAATTATGGCGTCAAGAACAATCGAAAATGAGCGTGACCGCCGTATGACGATTATGACAACGACTTTTATTCCATGTGGTGCTAAACTTCCCATGATTGCCCTGATTGCTTCCACTTTGTTCGGTGGTGCATGGTGGGTTGCACCAAGTGCTTATTTTGTTGGTATTCTTGCCGTTGCCATTTCCGGCATTATGCTGA
Source organism: Acutalibacteraceae bacterium (assembly GCA_051881635.1). Taxonomy (GTDB): domain Bacteria; phylum Bacillota; class Clostridia; order Oscillospirales; family Acutalibacteraceae; genus JBJEQG01. The sequence goes on along the minus strand of JBJEQG010000140.1, from coordinate 925 downwards.
AAAAGACAAAGCTTTTTTCAGGCAATCCCGCTCCGTTTGTTATGGAATTGCCGCCCTATCATCTGCCGACTGTCAGCAGTGTTTTGCGTTCCATGTGGGAGCGTGCATGGTCTTTTATCAAGAAAGCCGGTACGGTTATTCTCCTGTTCTCCATTGTTATTTGGTTAGGTTCTCACTTCGGTATGGTTAACGGCGTATTTGGTTTCAGTATAAATATGTCGTTGAACAACAGCGTTTTAGGTATGATTGGTAATGCAATCTGCTGGATTTTTGCTCCGCTTGGTTTTGGCGAGGCGACAGCCGCCGTTGCCACAATTATGGGACTTGCGGCAAAGGAAGAAGTAGTCAGCGTGTTTGGTGTTCTCGATTTTGCAGGCTTAACACAGTTGGCAGGTTATTCATTCCTGCTGTTCAACCTCCTTTGTGCCCCATGTTTTGCGGCAATCGGAGCGATAAGGCGTGAAATGAACAGTGCGAAATGGACATGGTTCGCAATCGGTTATCAGTGTGTATTTGCATACGGTGTTTCCTTGTGTGTATATCAGTTGGGCAATCTGTTTACAGGACATTTTGATGTGTTCACAATTATTGGCAGTGTTGCTGCTGTTGCTGTAATCGCTTTTGTATGCTTTATGTTGTTCCGCAAAGGCTATCAGGTTAAAGACCATAATCCTCTGCATACCGCAGAGGCAAAGTAATTCATAAAGGGAGGCGGTTTTCATGCCGTGGGGAACGATTATTGTTTTGGCTGTACTTGCCGTCATTGTAGGTTTGGTTATTTTCTATATGGTTCGCCAAAAAAAGGCGGGAAAGAACGGTTGTGGCTGTGGGTGTGAAAATTGCCCGAGCAAAGGCTGTTGCCATAACAAATAATTACAGCAAACTAAAAAGCCGTATTGTCTGTTTGTTCGGACAATACGGCTTT
>JBJEQG010000139.1:0-2165 GCA_051881635.1 Acutalibacteraceae bacterium | reverse complement strand
ATGCTCTTGCTGTTTATATTATACAATTCAAAAGAAAATATGTCAAGTCGAAGCAAGGCTTTTTTTGTTGGAGATAAAAACAAATGCCTTTGCATACATAAACCGCTTTTCGCATATAGTACACAAACATCATTTTTTGGAGGAAACTATGTGTAACGAACATTATGTTGCAAAGTCACTTGAACTGCATTTGTTTTTCGGGCGTATCATGAAAGAACACGCTTTGTTTTTGAAGGCCGGTTTTACGCCAGCCAATGCGGTTTTTTCAAAACAGGCGGAAATTTATAAAAGCGAGTTTGAAAAACTCTTGTGTGAGGCGGTAACCCTCAGCAACGGTGTTGTATCGTCCGATGTGTTAAATTCCGGCGAGATAGTTACTGAATTTACGGCTTTGGCGGAAAAGCAAACCGAATTTTTTACCGGTATTCCGATTGACAGGGAAATTACCAACAGGGAACTGCGTTTTTGTAACGATTGCGGCTGCAATAACGGCAATCATTCCGAAAAAGTATGTGCCGTTCAAAAACTCAACGGTAAAGCAATTCGGCTTTTGGACGGATTGATTTGCTTTAAGGAAAGTATCTTAAAGAATGTACTGAATTGTCAAATGTTCACGATGAATTATCCCTTGCTTATCGAACATATTATCCGAGAGGCAAAACTTTACTGCAAATATCTGCACATACTTGAAAAGGACGGAGATTTAAACTGTCAGTCCATGAAGGAAATTGAATGTTTCTGGAATCAAATCATGATGGAACACGCCATGTTTATACGGGGACTTCTTGACCCTTGCGAAACCGAACTGATTGACTCGGCAAATGAATTTGCAAAAGTCTTTGCGGAACTGTTACAACAATGCGGTAACGCCCAAAACAAAACCCTGAACACAAGCACACTTGAAAAAACAATTAAACTCAGGGATTTTAAAGCGGCGGGAGCAAAGGGTATTCAACAGTGCAAAATCCGTTCAGTAATTCTGCCGTTGCTTGCAGACCATGTTTTGAGGGAAGCCAATCATTATATCCGTCTTTTGAAAGGTTGAGCGTCCTATGATATTTTTGCAATTTTTCTATTGACTTTTGAAAAAAGAGCGACTATAATCTAAATCAGAAATGACAAACCGTTGAACAAGAGGAGTAGTTTGTCTGTACGCATATCAGAGAGCCGTTGTTTGGTGTGAATACGGTTATGTGACGATAAACGAATGGACTTGCAAGGGCGGCAGGAAATTCCGTTTAAAACGGAAAAGTAATGGCCGACGGGGAGCTTGCCCGTTATCAGGGAGCCTGTATTATTATGATACAGAATTGAGTGGGTGCTTTGGCACCAATTTGGGTGGTACCGCAGAAGTATTTTCAGACTTTTGTCCCTTTGTTGGGGCAAAAGTCTTTTTTTATTGTTTTGTTGAAAATAAGGGAGGATTTGAAAAATGTTTGTACCAAAATTTGAAGAAATCAAAAGTATGGCACAGGATTATAATACAGTGCCGTTGTGCAAGGAAATTTATGCCGATGTTATCACGCCGATTACATTACTCCGCCGTATTGCCGGCATAAGCAAACGCTTTTTCCTTTTGGAAAGTATTGAGGGCGGCGAAAAATGGGGACGGTATTCATTTCTCGGATTTAATCCGACAATGCGTGTACGGTGCCATAACGGTGTTGTGACAATCGAAAGCAAAGACGGCATAAAGACGGTTGAAACCAAAAAACCGCTGAATGTTCTCAGGGGATTTTTACTTCACTATAAAGCACCGCAAATTTCAGGTTTGCCACCGTTTACGGGCGGTTTTGTCGGATACTTTGCGTATGCCATGATTGGCTATGCCGAGCCTGTTCTGAAATTAAAACCCGATGACGAAAACGATTTCGATATGATGCTTTTTGAGCGTGTTATCGCTTACGACCACTTGAAACAGAAGATTAACATTTGTGCGAATGTGCGTACGGACGATTTGGAAAACAGCTATGCCGCCGCAAAAGCGGATATTGAACAAATCGAAAAGCTGATTAACGCCACCGAACCGTTGCCCGAATTGCCCTGTCCCGACCATGTGGACTTTAAATGTAATGTTTCCAAAGAGGAATATTGCAAAATTGTTGAGCGGACAAAGGAATATATCCGTGACGGCGATATTTTTCAGGCGGTTATTTCAAGACGCT
>JBJEQG010000138.1:31328-40361 GCA_051881635.1 Acutalibacteraceae bacterium | reverse complement strand
GAAAATGAAAAAATTGATAGACTTTATTGAATGCTGATGTTATAATTATAACTGAAACTTAAAATGATTACAACATTTTCATAAAGAAATACATAAAATAAACAAGATTTAGAAACGGAGGCTTTCATAAAAATATGAAACAAGCACTCAACGATTTTATGACCTATTTTGAATTTTTAAAACTTTTAGTTCGTCGTGACTTAAAGAAAAAATACTACCGTTCTTTTTTCGGTGTTTTTTGGACAATGCTCAACCCTTTGCTTCTGATGATTTTGATGACCATTATCTTTTCTACAATCTTTAAGCGTCAAATTGAATTTTATCCGATTTATTGGTTTTGCGGCCATATTATATTTGAGTTTGTAACTACAGCTTCTCGTCTGGGTATGAATGCCATTATTGTTAATGCAGGTCTGATTAAGAAAATCAATGTGCCAACCTATTTCTTTGTGCTGTCGCAAGTAATTCTGCATTTTACGACAACAATTATTTCCCTTATCCCGTTTTTTGCTATCACATTTGCTCTCGGTGTACCGTTTACTCCCTATATGCTTCTAACGCCAATTATCTTTGTTTTCCCTTTTATATTTACACTCGGTTTGACGCTGATTACCGCCGCTTACGGCACATCTCTGCGTGACCTGCAACATCTTTACGGCATATTTACACGACTTTGGATGTATGCTACACCGCTTTTCTATCCGATTGATATTATCCCCGACAGTTTCCGTTTTCTTTGGGACCTCAACCCCTTGTATATATTTATCGAGATGTTCCGTAATATTATTCTTGACGGACAAATGCCCTCCGAAAAGTTCATTATTATCGCCACAGTGTACAGCCTTTTGACTTTATTTATGGGCATTACCGTATTCAGGGAGAAAAAAGACAACTTTTTGCTTTATATTTAACAGGAGTGATTAACCCTATGTCCGAAATCAGTGTATCTGTTGAAAATGTTTCCATGATGTTTAACATGAGTTCAAACAAAGAGGACGGTCTGAAAGAATATTTCGTCAATCTGTTTAAACACAATCTTCACTTTGAGGAGTTTTGGGCTTTACGCAATATCAACTTTCAGGTAGAACAAGGAGCGTCCCTTGCCCTTATGGGTGTCAATGGCTCAGGAAAATCCACTCTCTTGAAAGTTATTGCCGGTATCTTAAAGCCGACCAAAGGGCGTGTTGTCACCAAAGGCACGATTGCCCCACTTATTGAGATTACCGGCGGTTTTGACCGCAGTCTTACTGCCCGTGAGAATATCTATCTTTCGGGTGCTATGCACGGGCATACCAGAAAATACATTGACCGCCACTTTGACGAAATTATTGATTTTGCGGAACTTGAAAAATTCGTTGATGTTCCCGTCAAAAATTTTTCTTCCGGTATGATGGCACGCTTGGGATTTGCCGTTGCCACTTCCGTCAATGCCGATATTGTTATTGCCGATGAAGTTTTGTCCGTTGGCGATATGGCATTCCGTATCAAGTGTGAGGAGCGTGTCCAAAAACTTCTGAGCAACGGCACAACCTTTTTATTCGTATCCCATAACACTTCACAGGTAAAAAAACTCTGCCGTCACGCCATTTGGCTTGAAAACGGCACTATCACTATGTCCGGTTCTTCTGCCGAAGTCGCAAACGAATATCATCGCCGTGTCATTCTCCCCGCCCAAAAGAAAAAAGAAAAACTTTTGGAGGAGAAAAAGAAACGCCTTGCCGCAAGTATGAAAAATGCAGAGGTTGGCGAATAAATGACAAAAATTTTGTTTTGTGCCTCCCGTGCCTCTCATATTATAAATTTTCATATACCCTATCTTGAATACTATAAACAACATGGCTTTCAGGTCGATGTACTGACACAAGGCGAACTTCCGCCATTATTATGTGACCAATGTTATAATATTCCTTTTGAAAAAAATATCTTCTCTCCCAAAAATATTTCAAATATTTTCCGCATATCAGAAATTTTAAAACACGAAAAATATGATATTATCACAACGCATACAACCTTGACGGGCTTTATGGTACGCACTGCTGCCCGAATGTGTCCGTCCTCTTTCGGACGGCTTGTACATATTTCTCACGGCTATTTGTTTAACGAAGAAAAAACTCTCAAAAATAAACTATACATAGCCTGCGAAAAATCCGTTGCTAAAATAACTGACTGCCTTCTGGTTATGAATCAAGAGGACCTTCATTTGGCAGAGAAATATCATTTTTGCAAAAACCTACATTATATATATGGCATGGGCTTGCGTCCTGAACGATTTCGAGCTGTTTCCGCTGCTGAAATCGACCGTTTTAAATCAAGTCTGAGTATTGCTCCAACAGATTTTGTTTTTACCTGTGTAGGTGAATTGTCTAACCGCAAAAATCAAAATTTAATTTTGGACGCTTTGTCAGCACTTGGTGCAGCGGCAAAAAATATTAAGGTACTTTTTGCGGGGACGGGTATCAACGAAAAATTATACCGTGATAAGGTAGAGAGTTTGGAACTGTCTGGACAGGTGCGTTTTCTTGGACAAGTATCAGATATTGCTCTGCTGTATCAAACCGCCGATGTCGTTTTATCTGCAAGTTGCGGTGAGGGTTTGCCTTTTAACATTATGGAGGCTTTGTTATGCCATAAACCTGTTTTGGCGTCTGCCGTCAAAGGGCATACCGATTTGCTGACAAACGGCGAAAACGCACTCCTTTTTCCCTTAAACGATGTTCAGTCCCTATGCGACAGCATTAAAAAATTAACCGCTGACAAAACACTTTATGCCCATTTGAAAGCTCATGCTTTTTTACCTCAAAAATACAGGCTTGAACAGACTTTACCCGTTATTATCGGTTATTACACGCCCACTCTGCCGACCGAGCCTGTCCTCACTGCCGACCGAAAGGAATGAATATTTTGAAAAAACAGATTTGTTCATTGATACTTTGTTTTTCCCTGATTATGTCGCTCTTTGCCGTTGCTGTTACGGCAGAAGACGGTGCATTAGTTATCAGTCGGGAAAATCTGACGCTCTTTGTCGGGCAATCCTATGTTTTAACCTGTTCCGTCTACAATAATGATAACCCCCAAATTTCTTATGTTTCTTCGGATACATCGGTTGCAACGGTATCCAAAAACGGCACCGTTCGTGCAGTCGGTACAGGTACAACATCTATCCGTGCGGAAAGCAACAGCGGTTTAACCTCTGTTTGTACCGTAAAAGTTAAAGACGGTATTTCACCGACAGAGGTTATCCTTTCCGAACAGTCCATAACTGTTTCTTCCGGCAACAGTCATCAGCTTTCCGCCAAAGTCATAACAGACGGCACAGACAATTCCATATCTTATTTTTCCTCGGATACATCTATTGCAACAGTATCAAGTTCGGGCAAAGTCAACGCCCTAAATACCGGAATTGCCGTCATTACCGCTGAATCCGCCAGCTCTGCCGTATCACAAAAATGCATTGTTAAAGTCACAAGCGAGGCCACCGCAAGTCTTGGAAAAAAGAATGTCAGCGGTATTATTTATGACACTGAGGGAACACCTCAACCCAACCTTGTTTTGAATATTTATGGCAAAAATCAAACTTATTCCTCTTTTACAGACAGTACAGGCACATTTTATATTGATAATCTGCCGTCCGACACATACAGCGTAAGTGTTCGGAAACGCTCCTCAACAGAACCGATTGCAACAGGCACACTCAGTGTTGTGGATAGCGACATAAAAGCTACTTGTGTTATCAATGACCGCACCCTTGTTATTATGTACAAGAACACAACCATTTCTTCCAATGGCATTACTGCTATTTCTATCGAGCGAACTGCCTTGACAATGACACTTGGAGATAAAAAAACACTCTACTATAATACAACACCGTCAAGTAAAGCTTATAAGGACTCTATCGTTATCACCTCAGACAATGAAAGTGTTGTTTATGTTGACGAAAACAAAACACTTAATGCTCTTGTTGAAGGTACGGCAACTATCACCTTCTCAACACCTGATGATAAAATCTCAAAAAAATGTGTTGTTACTGTTGTAGGTATAACAGACTCTACAGAACATAGTCTTTTGATTTTAATTTGCGAAATGATACCGATTATTGTTGCCATTCTTATATTTGCCGTCAAATATAAGAAATTCCTCAAAAAGCGTGCCGAAATCGAGTTGGAGCGAGAGGAAAAATATAAATAATGGGGTTTGGGGACAAAAAACCAAAAATCACATTTTGGAGGATTATTTATGAATATTGCCGCTGTTGTTGCAGGCGGTACAGGAACACGCTTGGGCGGAAATTTGCCCAAGCAGTTTTTGTATTTGAAAGAAAAGCCTGTTCTTTGTTACAGTTTATCCGTCTTTCTTGCACACCCTAAAATTGATTATGTCATTGTCGGAACACATAAAGATTACATTCCGCTTGTTGAGGAATATCGGGAAAAATTTTTTGATAATACCCAGCGTTTGATTATTACAAACGGCGGTCAAGACCGCAATGGTACACTTTTGAATATTCTTTCCGCTGCAAAAAAACTGTGTCATGCTCCCGAAAACAGCGTTATTATTTCCCATGATGCCGCCCGTCCCTTTTTAACGCCCAACATGATTGATGACGCTTTGAGTGAAATCCAAAATTACGATGCGGTCTGTACGGCTGTTCCCGCCGTTGATACAACGGTAATTGCACCTAACGGTCAAATCAGCTCTTTCCCCGACCGTTCCGACCTTTTGCGGCTGCAAACACCCCAAACCTTTCGTCTTAACATATTTGAAAGCGTTTATGCCGCTCTTTCTCCCGAACAACGCCAAACGGCAACTGATGTCAGCCGTTTGTTTTATCTTTGCGGTAAAAGTGTAAAATTCACAAACGGAAGTGAAAGCAATATCAAAATCACCTATCCGCAAGATTTGACGACTGCAAAAGCTTTGTTAGAATATAACACATCATTACGGTTTCAAAAAACAGGTTTTTTAAGGGATACTTGACGAATATGCATAAGAATGTTATAATTGAATGTAAACTTGAAAGGAGTGATTGGATTGATCAGCGGTGCTGAAATAATGGTAAAATGCCTTGAAAACGAGGGTGTTTCTGTCGTCTTCGGCTATCCGGGTGCTGCCATCTGCCCTTTCTTTGACGCTCTTTATACCTCCAACATTGAGGCGGTTTTGGTTCGTCAAGAGCAAAATGCCGCCCATGCCGCCAGCGGTTACGCCAGAGCGTTGACAACGGTCGGTGTCTGTGTCGCTACCTCAGGTCCCGGTGCAACAAACCTGATTACAGGTATTGCCACTGCCTATATGGATTCTATCCCGATTATTGCAATTACGGGACAGGTTCGCAGTGACCTCATCGGCAGAGATGTTTTCCAAGAGGCAGATATTACGGGAGCGTGTGAACCGTTTGTTAAACACAGCTATTTAGTTAAGGATACCAATGAGTTAGCTCGTGTGTTCAAAGAGGCATTCCATATTGCCACAACAGGACGCCCCGGTCCTGTTCTCATTGATGTTCCTATTGATATACAACAAAATAAAGTTGAAAGTTTCTCTTATCCCGAAAAAGCGGATATTATCGGCTATAAGCCCAGCGTACAGGGACACCCGCTCCAAATTCAGCGGGCTATGGAACTTATTCGTAAAGCACAACGCCCTCTTATTTGTGCGGGCGGCGGTGTTCTTTCTTCCGGTGCAAAGCTTGGATTGGTTGAATTTGCCGAAAAAGCTAATATACCATTAATCTCTACCATGATGGGTATTGGTGTTATTCCCTCAGACCACCGTCTGTACTGCGGTATGCTCGGCTCACACGGCAAAAAAGCCGCTAACAAAGCAATTCATGAGGCGGATTTGTTGATTTTATGTGGTGCAAGAGTTGGTGACCGCTCGGTTGCCGCCCCAAACCAAATTACGGAAAAAGCCGCCGTTATACATATTGATGTTGACCCTGCCGAAATCGGCAAAAATATGAAAACAACAGTTCCTATTGTCGGCGATATGAAAAATATTATTACCGCTATGAACGAAAAGGTTGACTTTCATGCTCCTGACGCATGGGTTGAACGCATTAACCAATGGAAAAACGAATTTTCCACTGAGCCGCCTGTATTTGAGGGTTATGTAGAACCTCGCAGCTTTATCGGAAAACTTTCCTCAATGCTCCGTCCAAAAGCGGTTTTGGTTGCCGATGTCGGTCAAAACCAAATTTGGTGTGCTAACAATTACAAAATTAACAACGGGCGTTTCTTAACCTCAGGTGGTATGGGAACAATGGGTTATTCCGTTCCTGCCGCTTTGGGTGCAAAAAAGGCTCGTCCCGACCGTGATGTTGTCGCTGTCTGTGGTGACGGCTCTTTCCAAATGAGCCTCAACGAATTGGCAACGATTGTACAAAACAACTTAGGTGTTAAAATTATCGTTATGCGAAACAAGCGTTTGGGTATGGTGCGTGAACTTCAAGACAATCTTTATAACGGACACCATGTAATCACAATTTTGGACGATGTTCCCGATTTCTGCAAGATTGCTGAGGCTTACGGTATAGAATCCGCTTTTGCCTCCACAAACGCTGAGGCGGAACAAGCCGTTTTGCGTATGCTTGAAACGGACAAACCGTTTCTGCTTGTTTGCGATGTTCACCCCGATACACCTTCCAACTAAGGAGGAAATCCCATGAAATATACACTTTCCGTTACGGTTGAGAACCACCCCGGTGTCCTTTCCAAAGTTTCGGGATTGTTCTCCCGCCGTGGCTTTAATATTGACAGTTTGGTTGTCGGCGTGACAGAGGATAGCCGTATCTCACGCATGACTATTGTGGCTGACGGTGATGAATATGTGATTGAACAGCTTGAAAAGCAGCTCAACAAAGTTATCCCCGTCATCAAAGTTCGCACCTACCGTCAGGGCGAATTTATCAGCCGTGAACTTTCACTTATCAAAGTGAACTGTCCTGCAAAACAGCGTTTGGATATTATGAAAATTGCCGAACTTATGGACGCAAAAATTATAGATGTATCCGTAAACAGTATGACCTTACAGTTTGCAGATACTTCTGAACGCTTTGAAACATTGACGGATTTGTTAAAACCGTATGGTATCCGAGAAATCGTCCGTACAGGTGCTGTCGCCGTTGAAAAAGGTTAAGCACTTTCTTTTCGATGATTTCGTGGGTTTCATATATATTTTTTAAATTTTATTTTGGGGGTCTTTTCAATGCCAAAGATTTATTATCAAGCAGATTGTGACATCAATCAGCTTAAAGGCAAGACCGTTGCCATTATCGGTTACGGCAGTCAGGGACACGCTCACGCTTTGAATTTGCGTGACAGCGGCGTTAATGTTATTATCGGTCTTTACAAGGGCAGCAAGCGTTGGGACCATGTTAAGGAACTTGGTTTCGAGGTTTATACAACAGCCGAAGCAACACAAAAAGCTGATGTTATCATGATCCTTACTCCTGATGAGAAGCAGGCTGATATATTCAAGAATGATATTGCTCCGAACCTCACAGACGGCAAGGCAATCGCATTCGCTCACGGCTTTAACATTCATTTCAAACAAATCGTTCCGCCTAAGGGCGTTGATGTATTCATGATCGCTCCGAAAGCTCCGGGTCATACTGTTCGTTCCGAGTTTGTTGAGGGCAAGGGTACTCCGGCTCTCGTTGCCGTATATCAGGACGCAACAGGTCACTGCCTCGACATCGCTTTGGCTTACGGTGCAGGTATCGGTGCAGCTCGTGCCGCTGTTATGGAAACAACATTCAAGATTGAAACAGAAACTGACCTCTTTGGCGAACAGGCTGTTCTTTGTGGCGGCGTTACAGCTTTGATGCAAGCTGGTTTTGAAACACTCGTTGAGGCTGGTTATCCGCCTGAGAATGCATACTTCGAGTGTATTCATGAGATGAAACTCATTGTTGACCTGATTTACACAGGCGGTTTCTCCATGATGAGATATTCTATCTCCGATACAGCAGAATTTGGCGATTACGAAATCGGCAAGCGTATCATCACACCTGAAACAAAGGCTGAGATGAAGAAAGTTTTGGACGAAATCCAAGACGGTACATTTGCTACAAAGTGGATTGCTGAAAACAAAAACGGTCGTGCACACTTCAACGCTACTCGTGAGTTGAAAGCATCTCATCAGCTTGAAAAAGTTGGTGCAGAACTCCGCAAGATGTATTCTTGGAACGCAACAGAAAACAAATACGCTGACTAATTCCATAATTTAAAAGAAATCCCCGACAGCTTTGTCGGGGATTTTTCTTTTTATATCGGCGTGTGAAATTTAGTTAATATCACCAAGTCGAATTATGTATGTTTGTGAAGTTTTACTATTGAAAAAATTCCCAAATAGAAGTATTATAAAATCACAGCACTTACTTTCAATAAATAAATTTTGAATATGATTAAAAATTATGTTATATATGTTATTTTTGGGGGATTAAATTATGAAATTTCATAAAACTGTTTTCTTGTTCAGTTCCGTTTTGATTGCTTTATTTTGTACTTCCTGTTCTTCCTCTAAATCACTTGAAGCTGGCACTTATTATTTGGATTGGGATAATGATGTCACTTTTACTATATCAGATATTAAAAATGAAAGTGCTACGGACGGGTCTTATTATCAAACCTGCATGATACAGTTTTCCAAAGAAAAAACGGAAAGATATATCGCACAACTGCAAAATTATATTACGGAAACAATGATTTACAAACATGCCCTTGACGGAAATGCCGCCGGAAAGCCTGATTTGATTGATAAAAATATAGCGTATTACACAGAGATATATGAAAACTCCATCAACCTGACAAAACAGTTTGTTGACAACCCTTGTAAATTTTATGTTTATGATATTGCAGACGAAGAATACGACACCTTATATACCCATATTGACGGTACAGACGATGATTATTATTTTGAAATCACTCTTGATACTGACGGCTCATTGATTATAATGTCCAATATGACCTCCTTTGAGGACGATATATTCAGAAAAAAGTAAGGAAGATTTAAGGTGTGAAATTTGGTTAATAT
>JBJEQG010000138.1:0-31228 GCA_051881635.1 Acutalibacteraceae bacterium | reverse complement strand
ACGATATATTCAGAAAAAAGTAAGGAAGATTTAAGGTGTGAAATTTGGTTAATATCACCGAATCAAATTATATATGTTTGTGAAGTTTTACTATTGAAAATTTTGTCAAATAGTAGTACTATTAACTCACAGTGGTTGTTTAAATGTATGAAATGTTAAATAATTGCTGAATTTTTTAAAAAAAGAGGTCTTTTGTATGAAAATCAAAGCCAAACTCATTGCAAGTGTTTTTGCCCTTGCCGCAGTCGCATCTGTTCCCGCTCTTACAGCATTTGCAACTTATGCTAGCTGTACAACCAATATTGACAGCAAAGAAATTTCGGTATCTCTTGGTTCAACCCCTGAATGTCGATTGATTGATAAGGATAAATTACTTACTATGCCTCTAACTTATATACAATGTAGAGCTGGAAATTATTATCAAGCAAGCCTATTTCATAATTCATACGAATGGGTTAAGGTACGAGCAGGTACTGGTCTTACAGCGACAGTAAAAATCGCAATAAGTTTTTTGGGCAATGATGGAAAGACTGTTACACTTTGTGATTTAGGTGAAGAAACATTTGATGATTCTTCACTTATAACTATCTCAAACCAAACATCTGTTAATGCTATTAAAGAAGGACATATTCTTGTTACATGTAAACAAGTCAAACAAGCTAACTGTACTACAAATGTAGACACTTATGTCAATTATGCTTTTGGGTATTAAACTTTATGGATATAGCTTATTATACTATATCTATTCTTTGGGAGATAAAATATGAATTTAAAAAAAATAGCTATATCTATATCTGTATTTTTACTCATAATTATACTGTTGATTATAATTATTTTTTATTCATTCTTTTACGATGTCCCTAAATCTTTACAAAATGGAACTTACTACATGGACAGCAACCATGAGGTTTATTTCACTGTCACTGACCTTAAAGATGAAGTTGACCCTAATGGACAATATTATCAAACCTGTAAAATTCAATTTTCCGAAACCTATGATATAGAGTCTTTGCAAAAAAACTATATAAATTATTGGGCTTCATTGCATTTTTACGACTATGACGATGCTGAACGAACTGTCGAGCTAATGGAGCGTATTATAGCAGAATATACAGAAATTTATCAAAAATCGGTAGATATGAAAAAGTTGCTTGTTGATAATGCCTGTACATTTTATATTTATGATATTGTTGATGAGAAATATGATTCTATCTATACTCCAATTCCCGGTGCTGATAAGGATACTTATATAGAGCTTACTCTTGACTCTGACGGTTCGGTTTCTGTTCCGGTAGCAGGAGCAGATATATGGATTTTGGATAAAGAAACATTTAGAAAATAGTAAAGAATAGGAGGGATAGTTTATGAATACAAAAAAATTTATAGTTGCTTTTGTACTTTTAACTATTCCTCTCCTATTATCTTCTTGCAATTCTTCAACTGAACTTCAAAACGGCACTTACTACATGGACAACAACCATGATGTTTATTTCACTGTTACTGACCTTAAAGATGAAGTCGACCCTAACGGACAATATTATAAAACCTGTAAAATTCAGTTTTCAGAAACTTATGATATAGAGTCTTTACAATCCTCTTATATATATCTTTGGGCTTTATCTCATATTTTCGATGATGAAGGTAAGGCTTGCCCTGCTGATATGATGGATAGTATTAGGGCAGAATATACAGAAATCTTTCAGAAATCGGTAGACATGAAAAAACAATTTGTTGACAATGCCTGTACATTTTATATTTATGATGTTGCTGATGAAGAATATGATTCTGTTTATGCTCTTGTTGACGGTGCTGACGATGATTCTTATATAGAACTCCAACTTGATTCGGACGGTTCTGTTTCTATTCCAATACAAGGTGGCAATTTATGGAATATTGATTACAAAACATTTAGAAAATAGCAAACAATAGGAGAGATAGTTTATGAATACAAAAAATTTACAGTTGTTTTTGTACTTTTAACTATTCCTCTCCTACTTTCTTTCTGTAACCAACAAAATATTGGAAGTGAACGCCTATGGTTATAAAAAATCTTTTAAACTTTGCCAAAGAAAACCTGAAAATATTTATTATATTTTTATTGGTTCAAATTATCACTTTGGTTGCTTTTCTTTCCGTTTTCAACTATGGATTGAAATTTGCCGAAGATGCAAAACAACGCCAAACTCAATGCCGCACCTATTCTTTTTCCGTTTCGGACTTTGACGCATTGGACGAACAAATGGAAAAATTCTACACGAAATATTCCGACAAACTCGCACAGTTCTATGCGGTTATTCAAAATGGTGAAAATAAAATTTTGGCTGTTTATACATCAGATTACTATGACAGCTATATTACAAACGGAAAAAATCTGAGTGCGAATGACCTGAAAAACGGTGCAAAGAAAATGGTTGCCAAAACAGAAATGAGTATGGAAAAAAGTAACTACACAATCGACTCCTATTATGAATTGCAAGGGGAAAAATATCAGGTTATCGGCACAACATTGGGCGGAAATTTTATGATTCCCTATAATTCATTGACAGATAAAAGCGTAATTACAAAAATTGATATTATTACTAATTGCGATATGACCAATCTGCAAATGCAAAACTTTTCAAATAGTATAAAAAATACTTTCCCGTGCGAAAATCTCCAACAACCTACAAGCTATGACCTCAATATCTATACCGAAACATTTAAATACATTCTTATGTTTGGTGTTGTTATCGTTGTTGCTCTTTTTAATATTATCTATCTGTATAGCTATATGCTCAACCGCCGAAAACACCATTTTGCCGTTATGCGAATATGCGGGTGCAATATCAGCCAAGCGGTAAATATGTATTACGGTGAAATTTTGCTTCTGTCTGTTTTTATCTATATTGTGGCTCTGATATTACATTTGTTCTGTGTTATGCCGATTATGACCTCACTTTCGGAAACAATCCAATATTACATTTCTTTTGGGCAATATATCCTTATTTATCTGTTCTATATTGCTGTCGAAACAGTTTCCTTTATTCCAATTATCAAAAAATTCTCAAAGACTTCACCGTCTGTATTGAGCAAGGATTAAGGAGGGACAGCTATGAATTTTAAACTTGGATTACATCTCTTTTCCCGAAAAAGTACCTTGAACATTATGCTTATAATTTTGATTGCACTATCCTTGCTTATAGTCAATATTTGTTTGGGTATGTTTAATGAAGAAACCTCCCTTTTGGACAGTGTACAAGGTTTTGACAAAGAAAATGATTACTACTTTATGTACACTCAAAATAACTTATTTTTCGGCGATGACGATTCCGAAAATTTATTGGAAAAAGACCTTATAAATGCTGTTGACAATGACAACTTTCATCTTGGTATAATGTATCACGGAAATTCTGAGATTAGAATTAAACAAGCCTTTAATACATCTCTTGCCAAATACAAATATGTTACATTTTTTGGCTTTGATAATTACACCCTAAACTGTTTGAATTATAACCAACTCATTTCAGGTGTATGGTGTACAAAAGCTAAACATCAAGACGGCTATTTAAATGTGGTTGCCCTTGAAGGCTCTTATAATGTTGGCGATACCTTTGAAATGGAATTGTCAAGAAAATACTATGAATATGACGATGAGGGCGAAGTGACTTCATATGGATATGAACCTTTTAAGATTAAATGCCTTGTTACAGGTGTTATAAAAGGCGGCGGCTATATCTTAAACGGAAATACGATGAGTAATGATTTATCCCTTTCCCAATTTATGAAACCCACTTTTACAGATAAAATCAATGGCGAAAAAAGTGTTATCTACTTTTCTTATGAGGACGAATTGCTACAAGATTTTCTTAATGACGAAAGGCCAAGCGAGCAGTTATCTCCCTGTGCTTTTCTTCATTTTGATGACAGCATTTCCGAAACAGAAATTTATAAAATTCGTGAAAATTTAAGCAAAATCGGTTGGGTTGTTTCCATACAGGATATTTGCAACAAAAGTGAACAGGAAATTATGAGTGTCGTGCTTGAACTCATACCATTTATGTTTGGTATTTTCCTCCTAACCGTTATATGCCTTATATGTATGATAACCCTAAACGCTATGGACCACATGAAAACTTACGCTGTATATTATCTTTGCGGTATGAATTGGGGCGATATGAAAAAAATTCTTTTTTCCTATGCTTTAATCGTTATGGTTTCATCACTTGTTTTGTTTGGTTTATTGTTTGTCGGTGCTTGGTATCTTATGGGTATGAACCAAATCATGCTCCTAAAACCAAACAATCTTTATGTTACTTTGGGCATTATTCTTGTTATGATTTTGATTTTCGTATTTGTTCCCTATATTCTTCTTTCCCGTTCAAGTCCCAAAGACGCCCTGCGAAACAACTTGAAATCATAAATAAAGGAGAAAAGCCTTATGATAGAAATTGAACACTTGAACAAAACCTATAACTACAAAAAAAGTAATGCCTTTCAGGCACTTTACGATATTTCCCTAAAAATCAATGACGGTGAACTAACCGCCATTATTGGACGCTCCGGAGCAGGCAAAACAACTTTGCTCCATATTATTGGCTGTATCGACCAATTTGAAAGTGGCAGTTATAAAATTGACGGCACGGATATTGCGTCCCTTTCCGACAAAGAGCTTTCAAAAATTCGCAATCAAAAGGTTGGCATTGTCATGCAGGACTTTGCCCTGATTGAATCATATACAGTTTTGGAAAATGTAAAAACCCCGCTCTACTTTGCCAAAATCAAAGGCAAAAAGGCAGATGAAATGGCAATAGCAGCCCTTAAACTTGTTGATATGGAAAAATATGCCAAACAGCCGATTAAGAACCTTTCGGGCGGACAAAAACAGCGTATTGCGATTGCAAGAGCATTAGTCAATAAACCAAGTTTTATTCTTGCTGATGAACCCACAGGAGCGTTGGACAGTAAAACTTCCTCAGAAATTATGGAATTGTTTAAAACATTAAACACACAGGGCAATACAGTAATTATCATAACACACGACCCCTTGATAGCCAATGCGTGTACACGGCAAATTGAAATTTCCGACGGCAAAATCACTTCCGATACCAATAAATAAAAAATCCCGACAGAATTTTTGATGTTCTGTCGGGATTTTTGTTCTCAAAAATGAATTTTCAAAGGGTTATTTGCCGCCCACAACAATCATTTTGAACCTTACAAACGCTTTACGCATATATTGAATAGTGAGCAAGGGAGGTATGAATTTGGACACAAGAGAGCTTTTTGCACGGCTGATTGAATGTGAGGCGGGCGGCGAGGGTGAGGACGGCAGAAAAGCAGTTGCCACTGTCATTATGAACAGAACCACTGTTCCCTACGGAGAATTTGCTCGTATCAGCGACGGCGGCAATATCCGAAATATCATTGAACAGGCGGGGCAGTTTACATGTATGAAAACATCTGTCGGCGGACAATACAATCCGCAGAATGTTTATAACATCTCTCCCAGCTCTGAAAGCTATGCCGCTGCCGATTGGGCTTTGGAAGGCAATTTGCTTGATGCGGTTGCCAACAGCCTTTTTTTCATGAATCCATATAGTCCCCAATGTCCGACTTATTTTCCGACAGGCGGTATTGGTGTTGCCTTTAATCGTATTGGAAACCATTGCTTTTATATTCCGACAGCCCGTTATGCTGATACTTAATTTGGAGGGATTTAATTGAACCACGATTATCAAATAGATTTTTCGCAATATTACGGACTCAATACACCAATACAAAATTCAGGAGATGACTTTAAAAAAACGGCACGACAAATTCCGTCTTTGGAGCAAATTGCCCGTTATAATGCCGAACAGCAGGGTTTTACCCCAACCAATCCTTATCCGCCCTATATGCACCATTGCAGTGGTATTGGCTGTACGGATAATGTTTCCTCTTCCGGTAATATGGAAAATGCCCAACAACTACCTCACCAAAGCTATCCTTTGACAGATGAGAGTACAACACCCTCAACCGCAAATCCACCAACTTCCTCCGAAATGAAAAGTACGGAAAGTTTACAGCCAATTCAAGAGTATAACCAACCTTTCCCAATAACTGCCGAAAGCATACAATATCTCAACGGTTTTTTGCGTTCTCAAATCGGACGGCGTGTACGAATTGATTTTCTTGTTGGAAATAATTGTCTTGTTACAAAGGACGGTTTTCTTTTAGCAGTCGGTGCAAACTTCCTTTTGATTAACCCAACAGATACCGATGATATTTTGGCGTGTGATTTCTTCAATATAAAGTTTATCACTATTTATTATTAGACAGACATACAAAGGGACACCATAGCCAAAGCTATGATGCCCCTTATTTTATGGGTTTATAAAATTGTTTTTAGCCCACACTGCTCTCGGTACTTGCCTGAGAAGTTTCCTCGCTATTTTGGGAAGTTTCTTCGCTGTTCTGAGAGGTTTCACCACTGTTTTGAGAAGTTTCACCGCTTGTTTCAGCAGAGGATTGTTCAGGTTTACTTTCTGCCTTTGTAATAACATCGTTAACCAATGCAACATAAGCGACAGCGTATTTATCGGAGCTTGTTTTCTTAACACTGATGTTCAAAACCGTAATACCTGTCAAGTCAATATCAAAGTTTTCAGTGGAGTGGTCTTTGCTCAATGTTATGGTTTTTAAGTTTTTGCCGTCACCGACAAAGGTAATTGTAATATCATCGGCCTCGTTATCTTTTTCAAATGAGGCTATGCCCTTGAAGTTTACATATTCCTTATTCAGGTTTATGGCAACATCAGCGTTTGAATATTTTGCCGAAAAACCGGTGTACATATACTGTTCCTGATCATCTGTACCTGTAAAAGAACTATCAGCAATGCCGCTGTCATTTCTGTACGGTGTATCCCAACCGTCTGTTTTTGTTGCCAAATCTTCAAGGTCATTCAAAGATAACACTTTTTCGGCATACTCATTTGCCTTTGAAGTCAAACTGTCCAAATAGCTCCACAAAGCATGATAATAGGCTTTATTTGCTCTAATCAAGACTGTAACGGCAGCGGAATAATCACCACTGTCTGCAAACTTTTGAGCCTCATTCAAAGCATCATCGATATAAGCATTTTTGTATTCCTCAACCATACTATCATGGGTATCGCTGTCCAAACTTATTCCAATTTCGTATGCGACATCATATATATCTTCAATGGCCGCAATATAGCCTTCTGCCTCTACTTTGGCTTTCATTGCATTTTTAAATGCTTTTTGGTTTTCGTCCATATAAGCCTTAATTTTATTATTCAACTGTTCAACATAATCGGCATAAGTATCACTGTCCAAATTATAAGCGGCATTTTTCAAAACATCTATTGCACTGCTGTAATCTTGGTTTTTCACATATTCAGCGGCACTATCCAAAGCGGCCTGAACATAAGCCTTTAAGCAGTCAGTTATAGCTGTCTGAGCGTCCTGATATTTAGGCGTGTCTTTATCCACATATCCATAATATCTAATGGCTCTCAAATAATCGCCCTCGTTTTTATATCCGGTTGCTTTCTCGAAATATTCCTCAGCATCTTTGAGCTTTTCGATGTACTCTTTGCCGTCATAACCATGCTGATAAATATCGTAAGAGGACAATGCACAGATAACATTCAGCTTATCCAAAGCCTGTTCTTCCGTCAAAGTTCCATTTGCATACTGATTTTCGATTTCCTCAACTTTCTTGATTACCTCAGCTTCCAACCGAGCCAAATTCTCCTCATTATATCTGAAACTCGATGCATAAAGCTGTTTAGCTTCGGAAGATGAACCGCTGTCGATATAACCCATCATTTTTGTTACCGGGTCATTTGCCATGTTGACTAAAACAATGATAACAACGATAATCGCAATCAAAGCAACACCGCCCGCAATAATGCCGATTAAGGCTTTTTTGGGGAGTGGCTTTCTCGGCGGTTTGGGCTGCTGTACAGCGGAATTGTTATATGGTACAGGTGTACCATACGGCTGAGCGGTCGGCACTGTGGACTGATTGACAGGCGGCTGGGCGTTTATTGGAGGAATAACCGATGTCGGTTCATCGGCTGATACGGCATTGTTTTCCGTTACAGGTTTACCGCAATTCTTACAGAACTTTACGCCCTCTGCCAACGGTTTGCCGCAGCCTTTGCAGAACTTTGGTGTTCCGGTGGGCAACGGTGCGGAAATCGGAGCATCAGCTGTTTGGGCTGCATTATTGCTGACAGGTTTTCCGCAATTCTTACAGAACTTTGCACCCTCTGTCAACGGTTTGCCGCAGTCTTTGCAAAATTTCGGTGTTGAAGGGGCGGTAGTGTTTTTGTTCATATCATTTGGAGTTTCAGAATTTTTTTCCAAAGATACATTTTCACTCTCAGACTTTTTCTCCAAGGTTACTTTTTCCTCTTTGGAGCTTTTGTCCAAAGAAATTTTTTCGTTCTCAGCTTTCTTGTCTAAGGATACTTTTTCTTTATCCAAAGGAACAGCTTTTTGAGGTTCGTCAGAAACGGCGGCTTTTACTACGGGTGTTCCGCAGTTACGGCAAAATTTCTCACCGTCTGCAATCTGATTTCCACAGTTTTTACAGAACATAGTACCTCCTCGGCAATAATGCCTTTTTAAATATATTTATTATCTTTATAATACGACTTTTTTAGACGCTTTTCAAGCCTATTTCACAGTTTTTTTATTTTTCAAAAATGAAAGACAGAAAATGAACAATATTTTCTGTCTTTCAAATAATTATATTTATCGGAGATTACTCTCCAAACTCTTTTGTTACGGCCTCCAAAGCCGCCGCAATTACCTTATCCATATCATAATATTTGTAGTTACCCAAACGGCCGCCGAAAATGACATTCGGTTCGCTTTCGGCAAGCTGTTTGTATTCCTCATACAAAGCATTGTTTCTATCGTTGTTAATCGGATAGTAAGGTTCAACGCCCTGTTTCCATTCGGAGGAATATTCTTTTGAAATAACCGTCTTAGGCTGTTTTCCGAATTCAAAGTGTTTGTGTTCGATAATGCGTGTATATGGAACAGCTCTATCGGTGTAGTTGACAACGGCATTACCCTGATAGTTTTCACAGTCCAAAACTTCCGTTTCAAAACGAACGGAACGATATTCCAGAACACCTAATTTGTAGCCGAAAAATTCATCAATCATGCCTGTAAATACGGTTTTGACGAATGTGCCGCTGTTCTCCTTAACCCACTCAAAATAGTCGGTATTGGTCAAAACATCAACACCTTCCAACATTTTTTCGATAATCGTATTGTATCCACCGCATGGAATACCCTGATAGCGGTCATTGAAGTAGTTGTTATCGTATGTAAAGCGAAGCGGTAAACGCTTAATGATGAAAGACGGCAAATCTTTACAGTCCCTGCCCCATTGTTTTTCCGTATAACCTTTGATGAGTTTTTCATAAACATCACGCCCAACCAAACTTAACGCTTGTTCTTCAAGGTTTTTCGGCTCGGAAAGATTTAAATCGGCAATTTGTTCGGCAATAATCTTTTGTGCCTCAGCAGGTGTTTTAATATTCCAAAGTTTGCTAAAAGTGTTCATGTTGAAGGGCAGATTATACAGCTCGTCCTTATAAATTGCCACAGGGGAGTTGATGTAGTTATTAAATTCCGCAAATTGGTTAATATAGTTCCATATTTTCTTGTCACTTGTGTGGAAGATGTGAGCACCATATTTATGGACATTGATACCCTCAATATTTTCGCAATAGATATTGCCGCCGACATGATTTCTCTTATCAATCACTAAGCATTTTTTGCCTCTTTTTTTTGCCTCATAAGCAAAAACCGCACCGAACAAACCTGCACCGACAATTAAATAATCGTACATATTGCACACTCCTAATTATATTTTTTACAACCAAGCCTTTAATCTTTCCTTACCTTAACCACAGACTAAAATGCTTTTATTACTCCTATAATATCACAATTTTTTCCTGTTATCAATACTATTGCTTTATATCATGAACTTTCCAAGATATAGAGCATTTTCTTTTCTTTTCCCTCTGTCAGAAGATTTCGGAATATATCAAAAAGATACTTTATCCCCGCTCCTACTAAAATACCGACAACATACAAAATCAAATCATCTATACAAAACAAAGCCGTATTTAGGGAAAGCTGGATAATTTCTATTGTCAGACCGATAGAAAGTCCCAACAGTCCAAACTGCCACCAACGGATATGATTAACGGCAACCGCCAAATAAAATCCCACCGGCATTAAAATCAGAAGATTTTTTGCAAGATACAGCCAACCGTCATTATATACACCCGTCACACACGCTATTATATGTTGTAACGGAACTAAATCGAAATTGCGTGGCAATTCAAAGTTTACTTCTGTGGGAATAAACATTTTTATAATTAAAATAGGAACATATATAATCATACACGCTCGCAGACTCAATGCCAAAAAACGGCTGAATCCCCGTCTTTTTTCGGGCGTGTACCAAATACCAGATGCCAAAAGACGCACAAATATTGTTGTTAAAAGCGGAGTGATACACAGAATAATCCAGCTTAACAGTTGATACTGTGAAACGGACGGCCAATAATCACCGTCTGCACACGCTCTTGAAATTTCCGTAATGATATAGTTGGACAGGCAAAGGCATGATGAAGTAATCATTGCCGCACCGACCGCCTCATATCGCCGAACAATAATCAGCAATCCCGCCGTAATCGCAACCGAAACAATAAAAATCATGCTTTCACGCGTTGGTGATTCAAAAGAGTTCCGAGCATCATTGGGCAAAAGAAAAAACATCAGACCAGCCGCCAACGAAACAAAAAGCTGACCGATTGTAAGCCTTTGTCCGGGTAATACCGTCATGTTGTGTTCCTCCTATACCGCAAATAGTCCTCCAAAATAATCACAGCCGCCACACTGTCAACAACCGCTTTTCGTTTTTTACCTCTTGTGTTTGTTTCATTCAGATAGCTATGAGCGGTTACTGTGGTACATCGTTCATCACGAAGCACAATTTCCAATCCTGTAACGGCTTTAAGCGTTTCCGCAAAACTGCGGATATTTTTGGCACTTTCCCCCTCACTGCCGTCCATATTTCTCGGCAGTCCCATGACAATCAATTCCGCTTTATGTTTCTGAACCTCAGCAAAAATTTTTTGTGCCAATAACGCACTGTCACTTTCCGCAACCGTACCTATTGGTGAGGCAAGCATTTCATTTTTATCCGATACAGCCAAACCTGTTCTTGCTCTGCCATAGTCTACTGCCAAAATAACCATAAAAACCTCTCTTTAAATTTATCGAATGTGGTCGGTATAATTTTCAATAATAATCTTACAGTTCATATTTTCATCAAATTCCAAAACATTTACAGACACATTTGTCCCTAACGGCACTTGGTCTATATTTTCAATCGTCCAACTGTGAGCAAAACACATCATATTTTTGATTGCACACCCATGTGAAACAACACAAACAATCTTATTTGGATTTTCTTTGACAATGTTTGTTAAAGCGTTTTTCACACGCTCATAAACCTGTACCATACTCTCCCCGTTTGGGGCAATAAAATCCTTTTGGTTATGACACCAGTTATCATATTCTTCGGGATATTCCTTTTCAATATCCGCCAGATATTTTCCTTCCCAATCGCCCGCATTGATTTCAATGAGTTCATCGTCAATATGAATCGGCAATTCATGATACATATTGATACCGTCAGCGGTTCTCTTTGCCCTTGTGAGCGAACTGCAATAGATTGCGTCTATATTTTCGGTGCTTAAAAGCTCCATAACCTGACCGATTTGTTTTCTGCCCTGTTCGGTCACTTTCGAGTCAATGCGTCCTTGAAAAAAGCGTTTCAGATTGCCCTCTGCCTGACAATGACGCACCAATATTACTTTTGTCAATTTAAAAATCCCCCTGTTTTAGAAATTATGCCAATCGTAAAACGAATTGCTGACTGTAATTTCCGCATAAGCACCGCACGCCAAATCAATTGCCTGTCCCTTGCCTGAACATTCAAAGACAATATTAGCTTTGTCAAGTGTCAAATATTCGCCGCAAATACTCGCAAGAAATTTATCTAAATTCAGTGTTGGAAGATAGGCTCGGAAAAAATCCGCAACAGGTGTTGAGGTATCAACCGCTCCAATGCAGGTTTTCTCTTGATAGTGTGCATAGATTTCTTGGCTCATTTTGTTGGCTTCATCGTTAAAGATAAAGTCATATATATCGTCCTCATCACATTGTGGCATTTTTTCAGTCACTGTATAATCGGGACATTCCTCCCAAAAAGGAAATCCACTTGAAAAAATATCATCGAGAATATGGCTCAGAAAAATTTGATTCAGTTCGATTTGGTGCTTATTTATATCAGCAATGCGTTCATTATAGAATTTTTCAAGTCCTTCGGCAATTTCATCGTTTGCCATATCTTTCCGCAAATAGGCTCTCAGCGGTTTATAGACTTCGCTATAGTATTGACTTTGTTTTTTGTCATTAAAAACATTTTCCAAAGTTGTGCCGTCAAACACAGCTATCTGAATATTTTCGGTCTTATAAACACCCATATATCCCAAATCGACGATACCACCCACAACTTTAAAAGTTTTTTCTTCTTCGGAATAGATTATTTTAATCGGCTCTGTTTTGCCCACGCTGAAAATCTCCTCAATCCGTAATAACCGTTTGTGTCAGCTCAGTAACGGACTTCATGTTGTTTTTATCCAAATAATCATTCAAACCTTTGGCAATTTTGACAGGGGCATATGGGTCTGTAAATAGTGCTGTACCGATTTGAATAGCATCTGCACCCGCAATCATCATTTCCACAGCGTCCTGCCATGTTGTAATACCGCCCATACCGATAACCGGAATTGATACCGCATTTTTAACCTGCCATACCATACGAACCGCCACAGGGAACACTGCCGGACCTGACATACCACCCGTAATATTTTTAATAATCGGACGGCGGGTATTGATGTCAATTCTCATACCGGTCAATGTGTTAATCAAAGAAACAGCGTCTGCACCCTCAGCCTCTGCTGCTTTTGCGATAGAGGCAATATCCGAAACATTTGGAGAAAGTTTGATAATCAACGGCTTTGTACAATGTTTCCGCACTGCCTTTGTAATGGCGGCAACGGACGCACACGATGTGCCGAACTGCACACCACCCTCTTTAACATTCGGACAGGAAATATTCAGCTCAATCATATCAACATCAGATGCCGAAAGTTTTTCCGCCATTTCACAATAATCCTCTTGCGTACTGCCTGCCGCATTGGCGATAATAACAAGTCCCTGCTGTTTCAACCATGGCAAATCCTCTTTGATGAAATGGTCAACACCAGGGTTTTGAAGTCCAACAGCATTCAACATACCGCTTGGTGTTTCCGCAATACGGGGCGGAGGATTACCGGGACGCTCTTTGAGCGTAATTCCTTTGCATGAAATACCGCCCAAAGTTGAAAGCGGATAGAACTCACTATATTCATGTCCGAAACCGATTGTCCCCGAAGCGGCAATAATCGGATTTTCAAAGTGAACACCTGCAATATTTACGGATAAATCTGCCATTACCAAACAACCTCCTCAGCGTTAAATACAGGGCCGTTTTTACATACATGCTTATACCCTTGCGTACCGTCCTCACGGTTCACCATAACGGCACACCCTAAACACGCTCCGATACCGCAAGCCATTCTTTCCTCCAAAGAAACCTGACAGGGAACATTATGCTCTTTTGCCAATGCTGCAATGCGTTTGAGCATGGGCATTGGTCCACACGCACAAACCATTTCCGCAGTTTTGATTTCTTCCGCCAAAGGTTGTGTTACAAATCCATGCAGACCGTAACTGCCGTCATCAGTTGTGACAATTACTTTTCCGCTGACCGCTTTAAAATCTTCCTCCAAAATGACGGCGGATTGATTTCTGAAACCGAGAATGGCAACGCTGTTTCCGCCCTGAGTTTTCACACTGTACAGCATGGGCGGCACACCGATTCCACCGCCAACAAAGATTGTTTTTTTGTTCGGGTCAATCGAAAAACCATGTCCGAGTGGTGCAAGAACATCTAAATATTCGCCCTCTTTGGTTTGTGCAAGCTGTTCCGTACCTGCACCCCGAATTTCAAAAACCAAACGGAGGCAATCATTTTCCGCATCGCAAATTGAAATCGGACGGCGTAAGGTTTTTCCAGGTACAAGCACATGGGCAAATTGCCCTGCTTTTGCGGCTGCTGCCAAAGTTTTATTTTCCAAACAAAAATCATAAATTGTCGGTGTCAACTGCTTTTTAGATACCAATCGGCACAGTTGTGCGTCATATTTCATAAAATCATTCCTTTCTAAAATCCGAACGGCGTATTATTTTTATTATAACATACTTTCATATTT
Source organism: Acutalibacteraceae bacterium (assembly GCA_051881635.1). GTDB lineage: Bacteria > Bacillota > Clostridia > Oscillospirales > Acutalibacteraceae > JBJEQG01. The sequence goes on along the minus strand of JBJEQG010000138.1, from coordinate 16,829 downwards.
TATTGAAGATTTTTTCGGGATATTTTTCTTGACATTTCCAAATATACACTTTAATATGATAATTACATAATTCTACAAAATATACAGGAATGGCAAAATGACACCTTGCAAACTTTTTCTTGCAGTCTGTCATAAAAAATGATAGAATTTGAAATATAAATACATTATGGAGGCTTTTCAATGAAGAACAGTGAAAAATCAATGGACAAGCTTGTTGCCCTTTGCAAAAACAGAGGTTTTGTATATCCGGGTTCGGAAATCTATGGCGGTCTTGCCAACACATGGGATTACGGTCCTTTGGGTGTTGCCCTCAAAAACAATATCAAAAACGCATGGCTTAAAAAGTTTGTACAGGAAAATAAATACAATGTCGGCTTAGACTCTGCAATCCTCATGAATCCCCAAACATGGGTTGCATCAGGACATCTTGGCGGTTTTTCCGACCCGCTTATGGATTGCCGTGAGTGCAAAACCCGCCACAGAGCTGACAACCTGATTGAAGATTTTGACGGCACAAATGTTGCCGGCTGGACAAATCAACAGATGACGGATTATATCAACGAACACCAAATTGCCTGCCCGAACTGCGGCAAACATAACTTTACGGAAATTCGTCAATTCAATTTGATGTTCAAGACTTTCCAAGGCGTTACGGAAGATGTTAAGGACGAAATTTACCTCCGTCCCGAAACGGCACAGGGTATTTTCGTAAACTTTGCCAATATTCAAAGAACAAGCCGCAAGAAAATTCCTTTCGGTGTTGCACAGGTCGGCAAGTCTTTCAGAAATGAAATCACACCAGGAAAGTTTATCTTCCGTGTCAGAGAATTTGAGCAAATGGAACTTGAATTTTTCTGCAAACCGGGTACTGACCTCGAATGGTTCGACTATTGGAGAAGTTTCTGCCGTGATTGGCTCTACTCTCTCAATATTAAACCCGAAAACCTCAGACTGCGTGACCACTCCCCTGAGGAATTGTGTTTTTATTCCAAAGCAACAACCGACTTTGAATATATGTTCCCGTTTGGTTGGGGTGAACTTTGGGGCGTTGCCGACAGAACGGACTATGACCTCACACAGCATATCAAAACAAGTGGCAAGAGCCTTGAATACTTCGACCCGCAAACAAACGAAAAATACATTCCGTATGTTATCGAGCCGTCTTTGGGCGTTGAGCGTTTGTTCCTGGCGGTTATGACAGAGGCTTATGACGAGGAAGTCATTGACGAAAAGGATACCCGTGTTGTTCTGCATTTTCACCCGACACTTGCTCCGATTAAAGCGGCGGTTTTGCCGTTATCCAAGAAATTGAACGATAAAGCGGAAGAAGTTTTTGCCATGTTGCAAAAGCATTTCATGGTTGATTATGATGATGCGGGTTCAATCGGCAAGCGTTATCGCCGTCAGGACGAAATCGGTACACCTTTCTGCATTACCTATGACTTTGAAAGTGTTGATGACGGCTGTGTTACTGTTCGTGACCGTGACACAATGGCTCAGGAGAGAATTGCTATTGACAAACTTGTTGATTACATTTCCGCAAAATTGGAGTTTTAATTCAACACAACAATAAAAACACAAAACCCACTGAAAAGTAACTTGCTTTTCAGTGGGTTTTTATCTGCAAAAAATGAAAACCGCCACTATGGAATTACCCATATACAGCGGTATATGTAGTTCCTACACTTACTGCCCTTACAATAAGTTATTTGCTGATTATCCGTATTTTCGCCGTAATTTTTTTGAAAGTTTGTTTTTGTTTTTCTCTTTCCTTTTCACTATATTATTGCGTTTTTCTGCCACAAAAACATAATATCCATTGATTTGATATACCTTTACACCGCCAAAAATCGAGGTGATTTTATTTTTATACCAATCAAGTCTTTTTGTAACCATAACCAATCTTCCACCAAGCAATAATTTTTTAAATCCAACTTCAATAAAGTGTTTAGCTACGGAAAAATCTGTATGATATGGAGGATTAGAAAGAATTAAAGTAAAATCGTTATCTGGTACATTCTGAAATCCGTTACTTAATCTAATATCAATATTCGGAACTTGATTTAGTCTTGCATTTTTTTTAGCTTGATCCACCGCACTGTCAGAAATATCACACATAACAACATTATTTTGACCAATCAGTTTTCCTGCAAGTATTCCGACCACTCCATATCCGCAGCCTAAATCCAATACTTTATCATTTTGCGAAAAATCAACTACCGATAGCATAGCTAATGTACCAATATCAATATTATTAGGAGAAAAATTTGAAACTACTGTTTCAAATTTTAAATCTATATTATTTATTGTTACCGAAATCATCTTAAAATCTCCCTAAACATCTCATTAAAAGTCTGCTGTTTTAATTGCAGCCGACCTCCAACTCCAAACATTTCCAATCTTCATTCAACACATGATAAAACTCTGTTTCGTTCAAAACAACATCTTTAAAACCAACAGCTTTATAGCAATAATAAGCTGGTTCATTATTTTCAAACACACCAAGCGTTACCTTTTTGACCTTTAATATCTCAAAGGCATATTTGAGCGATAGGAAAAGCAATTCTTTTCCATAACCCTTGCCCCGTTTGCTGTCATCGACAATAATAAAACCAAAACGGGCAATTTTCTTTTCCTCGTCCGTAAACCGCATAATTAAATGTCCTACAACACCTGTATCATCAAATGCTGTCATTGGAAAAAAGTTTTCGCTGTATGCAAAACCTTCATAATGATTATTTATATCTTCGGCGGTAATTGGATAACTTTCATATCGGTCCGCACACCATTTTCTGAAAGAAACTTCATCTTTAATCCACTGGACAATATATTGGGCATCGCACTTCTTATATGGTCTTAATCTCAACATCAGTCTACAACCTCCGACAAAACCTGTCCAATAGGTTCATGAATAACCAAATCCGCCATATTGTCCGCAGGTGTTTCTGACTTGTTAATCAAAACAAGGTGATTACCAGAAAAGTATTGAATTAACCCGGCTGCCGGATAAACTGCCAAAGATGTGCCGCCGATAATCAAAACATCTGCCTTGGAAATATGATTGATTGATTTGCTTATGATGTCATCGTCCAAACCTTCTTCATACAGAACAACATCAGGCTTAATAATGCCACCACAAGTACATCTTGGCGTTCCCGTTTTGCGAACAATATCTTTGAGGTCATAATACTTTCCGCACTTTGCACAGTAATTTCTCCATACCGAACCATGCAGTTCCAAAACCTCCCGACTGCCTGCTTTTTGGTGTAAGTCGTCAATATTTTGTGTCACAACAGCGGTCAGTTTTCCATTTTCTTCCAAACGAGCCAATGCTAAATGGGCTTTATTAGGCTGAGCGTCCATGCAAATCATTTTTTCCCAATAGAAATCGAAAAATTCATCTGTATGTGACACAAAAAAGCTATGGCTTAAAATCGTTTCTGGCGGATATTTATAGCGTTGATGATACAATCCGTCTACACTGCGAAAATCGGGAATACCGCTTTCCGTTGATACCCCTGCTCCGCCGAAAAAAACAATGCGTTTTGCGTTGCCAATAATTTTTTTCAGTTCCTCATACATAATCTGCCCCTCCTTATATTACAGGAAAAATTTCCTCTCGAATTTTTTTTTCGACAGCAACAGCAATTTGTCGGTGAGCCGACAAATCAAAATGTACACCGTCTATTTCCGATGTTTTTGCCACTGTGTTAATATCCAAGAAATAACAATCCCTTTTTTCGGCAACCGCTTTATAACATTCTGCCAATCCCTGTGACACTTTCAAATAATGATTGAAAAACTCTCCGTAAAATTCCGAGCGGTCCTCGCTTTCGGCAATAGATGCAGGAACTAAAATTAAAACCTTTGGTATCTGTTCATAAAACGGTTGTTGAATACAGTCCAAAATCTGCTCCAAACCGTCGGCAATATCTTTGGGTTCGGCATGAAACTTTGTTTTACAGTCATTTGTTCCCAACATTACAATAACCAAGTCCAGCGGACGATGGGACATTAAACATGGAAAAATATAATCAATTCCTGTTGCAAAAGGCTTTTCATCATCACGAAAAACGGTTGTGCGTCCGTTCAGCCCCTCCTCAATAACCCGATACTCCGTACCCAAACGCTGTGCCAAAATTCCTGTCCACCTCTCATTATAGGCATAGCGTCCTGTGCGGTCGGGTTTATGTCCAAAGGTGTTGGAATCACCAAAACACAGAATATTCTTCATCGTAAAATTCTCCTTATTCGGGATATTTCAGACATTCAGGTGTCCAATCACGCAAAACTTCCGCCATATCCGCCGCTACTGCTTTTGCACCGTTCAAATCGTGTGCCAAATAATTGCCACATTCTCTTTGTGTACTGCCCGGAATTTCACCCTCAAATTCCGCCGAAAAGATAAGGGATTCCCGTACCAAACGAATGGCGTCCTCATAAGAAACACTATCCCTCAAAATAACATAAAACCCTGTACGGCAACCCATAGGTCCGACATAAATTACGCTGTCGGAAAATTTGGTATTTCTCATATAAGTTGCCATTAAATGTTCAAGTGTATGAAGGGCATTATCTTCCAGATAATCTCCGCCATTTGGTTTTTTCATACGCACATCATAGGTTACGGCATCACCGTCAATACGGGAAATATACATTCCCTTTGTCAAAACATCATGATTGATTGTAAAACTTGCAATTTTCTTCATCATTTTCTCTCCCCGTTCAAAATCTATCCTTTATAAAAGTATAACACAAAGATTTTTACACTTCAAGAAAAGCAAAAATAAAGATAAAGGAGCAGTTTTGCCGCCCCTCTATTATCATTTTTAGGAAATGGTTGGTGTGTTATTTAATGGAACACAACATACATATTGCCGTCCCGCCGTCATAATCAATGCTGCACCATTTTCATCTGTATAAATGATTGGACTATTTGAATCGGCTTTTGACCACTTGATTGGAATATACTTGCCATGAGTAAAATAATATCCACTGCCACTTCCTACCAAGTCTAAATTGATATGCTCATCGTCAATCAAATAGGAATTGACATTGAGAATCAAAACATTTTCAACGGTATTCTTACAGTCATAAGTATCGTCATATTGTTCCTCACCGAATTGCTCAACCGTATATTTTTTTGTGTCTTTGTCATACTTAAAAGTTGTTGTTTTATAACTTGAAAATCTAGCGGTAATTTCGTTTGCATTTTTGCCTTGCATACATTGACTGTCTGTTCCGAATTTCTGCGTATAGGTATTTTCCGTTGTCATATCAACACCATAGTTTTTCGCTAATGAAAACAGCTTTTTTCCGTCCGTTACAAGTGTATGCTCCACTGCATAGCCTGCCGCCACTCTGTCACTGTCCCTCCATGCCATATCGCTATAATATGCAACATCAAAGTGTTCCAAAACATCTTGTTTTAACAGCTTGTTGGCTTGCTTACTTGTACCGCAATAAACATACAGTGCGTCTAAACCTCTTGCCAATTCAATAAATGGCGGTCTTGCACTGCGAATACTGCCAATCGTCCCCACAGATGCCACATCTTTATACACTGCCACAATGCGGGTAATACCGCCCTCAACCAAACATTCATACGCAATATCCGCTTTTGAAATTCCCATCAATGGCTGTGCGTATTCAATATTGTTAATCATAATTGCCACAGGTTTTGTATTAAAAAGGTTTTCGTCCATTTCAAGACCGGTCAGCGGATTTGTAAAGCGTTTTGTGCTTTCCTCAGAAATTTCGCTGACCTTGCTTTCTTCAACAACAGACTGTACAGAACTCTCCTTTACAGAACTTTCAATGATTTCCGAAGGTTTCTCCTCTCCGCCGGAACAGCCTGCACATAAAATCATGGTCATTAAAAGTCCGAATATTAAAACTCTCTTTGCCCTTTGTTTCAAACAAAACACCCTTTCCGTTTTTAGTTATAACAATTATACATAAAATTCAATTATATTTAAAGTATTTTTTGTATTTATTTTTCTAAATTTTCTTTTAATATTGCAAAAATAATATAGAAATATGCGGAAACTTATGTTACAATAACAGTGTTAAAAAAAATCAGACAGGAGATGGATTTCCATGAACATTTGGCATGACATAGATTCTTCCCGTATTACACCCGAAGACTTTATTGCCGTTATCGAAATTCCAAAAGGCAGTAAGAAAAAGTATGAGCTGGATAAGCAAACAGGCTTGATGAAACTTGACCGTATTCTCCATACATCAACCCATTATCCCGCAAATTACGGCTTTATTCCGAGAACATACGCCGATGACCTTGACCCATTAGATGTTCTTGTGCTTTGCTCAGAACCGATTGATTCATTGACATTGGTTCGTTGTTACCCGATTGGTGTTATCACGATGTTGGATAACGGCAATAATGACGAAAAAATTATTGCCATTCCGTTTGAAGACCCAACTTACAACAACTACAAAGATATTTCTGAACTGCCCAAGCATATCTTTGAAGAAATGTGCCACTTCTTTACGGTTTATAAAACTTTGGAAAACAAAGAAACCGTTGTTGACGAAGTAAAGGGCGTTGATGAAGCAATAAAAGTTATCACTTATACGATTGCTAACTATAAGGAAAAGTTTGTAAAGCTTTAAATCCCTGAAAGGAATATTGCCCATGAGTTTATTCAATAAAGGATTTAAGCCCCTTAAAACACCGTCTTATATTTTGCGTGTTTTCACCATTATTCTTTTCCTGTTTACCGTTCTTTGTTTGTCCATGCCGTTTTTTACTATGAATCTTCAAATGGAAACCTCTCTCGACCATAAAATGACACAGACTGAGGTTGACCAAACCACACAACAACTCAAAACAGCTATGGACAACCTTGTCAAAAAAGAAACGGACAAGGAAGCTGAACCCGAAGATACCACGCTTGCTATGGATACCATGCAAAGAACATGGATTTATAGAAACATTGAAAGCGGCGTTGATATAACAAAGTTTTCGGAAACACTTGACAAATGCATGAGCGTAAACAGCGACCTTTATACTGAGGAAAGCTATACGGCACTGAAAGATGAAATTCTTTCCACACAAAAAAAGGCGGGAACTTATGTTATAGTGTCACAGACCGCTTTACAGATGATTTTCTGTGGCAATATCGCCCAACAGTACATTGACCCTGAGGCAAACACTGCCGGCGGTTTGGTTTATATGCTATTTGCACTGTTACCCGCATTAGGCTTTTTTGTCAATGTGTTTGATAGCAAGCGTCATGTTAAAAATGTTACAACACTTTTGGCATCGTCAGCTGCGATGATTTTGATTTTGGTTTTGGTTTCCACTTCATACTTGGATATTGGCTCTTTACTTTCCATATTTGCTTATATGCTGTTGCTTATTCTTGGTATTGGCAGCATTTATGCTAAACAACAGGAAGATTATATTGTTAAGCACCCTGAATTAGAGGCAGAATTTACTGAAAAGCACCCGCAATTTGTTAAAGCACTCTTAAACGAAAAGCGTTTTAATGTTATGCTTTCTTCAAAGAGAGAAAAAGAAAAAGCTGAGGAACAGAAACCCAAAAAGGAAACAAAAAACACCAAAGACAACAAATCCAAAAAGAAAAAATAAACACAAACACCCTCACTTCTTCAAAAGTGAGGGTGTTATATATGATGAGGCAGGAATTTTGTTCCTGCCTTTTTTATATTTATAAGCCCTTATAGACTCATATTTTCAATTTTAATTATTGTCTATATACATTCGCCCGTCACTGTCAATCTTTAACCGTAATGACTTAATAAACTTATCATAGAAATTTTTACGCTCAGCGTCTGATGCCTCCAAACGGCATTGTGTAAAGACATCTTCCAACAATGTGTTGGCATTCATGTCGATTAAATCATCTATATGTTTATGCAATTCATAATTCAATACAGATGTTTTAAACTGATTGATATTGCCCGTACAGAAATCGTCCATATAACAATAAAAAATCCCACGACTTTCCAAAGCATTCTTAATATCCGGACCGCTCTTGCTGTACTCAATCATAACCAAAAATCGTGCATCGGGAATAGATGAAATAACACCCCAATAGTCAGAGTCACTCGAACACAGAATAAAGGAACTAATATTATCACGATAGAAATACGCCGAAATGCCCGCCGTCATTTTTAAATCCACAAGCGATTTATCAACTTTAATGCGTTCTACAAGATTATACTCAAAGGGAATATTTATACCCAAATCTATTTGAATGGATTTTTCCATAAGCCGCCACGCACAACTTGTATGTATGTCATCATAAAGAATAATGCGTTTAACTTTGGAAACTTCCTCATTGTTTAAGCCCTTTAAAACGGAATAAAACTTATAAGGGTCAACATTTTCGCAGTCGATAACAATAACCGTTGAAGTATCCTGGTCTATAAAATCGCCAATACCCGATTTAACACTGTCGCTTGCGTCTGTAACTTTACTCTTATCCACAAACAATGAGCCGTTTTGATTATAAAGTACTGTTAAAAATTTCTTGTCGGAAATCAAAATATTTCCAAATTCACCCGGCCGCCAGTTGATATACAAACCAAAAGGATATGTATTGCGTGAAGCCCTATATTTATTACTCTCATTTTTGATACATTCTTCTCTTGTACCGTTTGGCATAATAAAAAGATTACGGATAAACTTCCACTCAATCCATTCCGGAAATAAATCCTTGCATTGGTCAATATAATCACGAATTAACTCGTTAATATCAATAATATAACTATTAACACGATAATTTGCTTTCAAAATTGAAACGCCGTTATCCTTTAATATCTTCACATCATTACTGTATATTTCGCCCATAGTATCTAAATTTTTCAAATCATATTTTATGGCGTTTTCTGTTCTTAAATAGTTTGTCATTAAACGGCTGCGAAGCTGACACAAACTGCGTATAATTCGTGTTGCTTTGATATTATCCAATTCTTCCACGCAATCCGGTTTAATTTCCGTATAAATTTCAAGTGAACTTCTTCTCACGCCAATCATATAGGCAATTTTGGCAACAATATCAATTTGATTATTAGGGTAATTGATTTCTTCCATTGTTTATTTTTCCTCCTCTATTATTAAAAATCCGACTCTTAAAAAAGCGTACAGAGTTTGCCACCCCACAAATTCTCTGTACGCTTTTATGAGTCTTTATAACATTTTGGCAGCGATACAATATTATGAACTGCTGATAATATTCAACTTTGACAAAGCATCATCGTTAAAGTTGACTGTATATTTCTTTGCAAGTTCCTGATACTTTTCATAGGTATCATTGGAACGCATAGCTGTATCAGCTGTTTGTTTCCATGCCGGCATACCGTTGCCGACAAAATACATGATATGATAACCAAAGCGTGTTTTGACAATATCCGTATCTCCCGGCTTTCTGTTTTCGTCAAAGCACCAATCGTTAAATTCCGTAACCATCTCTCCCTCAGCGATATTTTTATACAAACCGCCACTGGAAACAGAACCCGGATCTTCGGAATATTTTGTAGCAAGAACACCAAAAGATTCTTCCGTATGTTCGCCATCTTTCCATTCCTGATAGATTTCCTCCGCCTTAGCCTTTGCCTCATCGTCCGTCAGTCCGGAAGTTTCAGATGTTTCGGAAGTTGTCGAGCTTGTGCTTGCCGTTTTAATCAAAATATGGCGAACATTCTTACCAACAGACTCATTACGATAAGACGGCTTTAACATCAAAACCACCGTACAACTAGTTTCACCCTCAAAAACATTTGTGTCACTCTTCTTGCGTTCATCGGCAAACAACCATTTACCGAGTGTTGAAGATGTTTCATAGGAATATTGTTCAACCATCATTTTGCCGATTTTGTTTTCGATGGCTGTATCAATTTCTTCCTGTGTTGGTTCGGAAGTTTCGCCGTCCGAGGTTGTCGTTGCCGTTACAACAAGGCTTGGGTTCTTTTTCAGATAATCCCTCACATAAGTTTCAAAAGCCTCTTGTGTTGTGCATTTTGCAAGTTCGTCCGCCAAAGCCTTTCGAGCATTTGCATCGGCTTTCTTTTCATCATCTGTTGCAGAATCGCCCAATGTTGTTGTAAAGCTGTACGACATATAATCACAATATTGGAAACTTTCGGTATTTTCCTGATAGTACTTATCATAATCAGCGTCCGTATAGGTAAAGGACTCGCTTGTTTCTTTATAGTACTTTTGTGCCAAAATCAAAATTTCACTGTAATTTTTCAAATCCGCCTCTGTTACACCCGGACCACACTGTGAAACAATATATTCCTCCATGCTCTTGCTTGCCTCAGCAGCTTCATCGCTCAAATTACTAAGCTGTGACGAAATACTGTTTTGCTCTTCTTCGGTCAAAGTCACACCGTCAGCCTTTGCTGCCTCAGCAAAAACCATAACCTGACAAACCTGTTCCTTAACCTGACCTAACAAATAATCATACCATGTTTGAGAAGACCCCGACGCAGGTGTATATTGTTCTTTAAGGGAAATTGTTGGGTCAAAACCATAATAATATTCCCATGTTGAGGCATAGGTATTATACATATCGTTAAACATATAAGAAACGAATGCCAGTGAAATTTGATAATGCTCAGACTTAATTGCATCTGGAATATCATCAATAGTGATTTTAGACACCGAACCTTGAGAAGTTTGGCTTTCTCCCGAAGAATTTTCGTTATTGTTGTTGCACCCCGTCAAAGCAACGGAAAACAAAATCGCTGCTGATAAAGCTGCTGCAAAAATTCTTTTTGCAAGTGTGTTAGATTTAATCATAATACATCTCCTTTAATTTAGACTGCAATATATATGATAAATATGATGCAATCCTTGTTCTTGTAGTTTCATACTATTTTATTGTAACAAAAAAATCGTCAATATACAATAATAAATTATAAACTATTTTTTAAATTCATGATTTTTTAGCTCTTTTAATCCTCAAAAATAACTTTTTGAAATATTTTATTGACAGACCTCATATAAATATTGTATTCTTTAAATAATGTTAAAATTTAAAGAAGTGACTAAAATGAAAAAACACTCCACAAAGATTATTTCCGTAACCCCTTATATCTGCGGTCATCGGACTTACTCCAAAGCCGATACTCCCAAACACCAAAAGCTTGTTCTTCCTGAATGGGTATTTCGTATTGAACATAAACAATTAGGCAATATTCTTTTTAACAGCGGTTATTCCCGTTTCATTTCTCCTTTTAATCCCAAAACAATACTCTTTAAACGCTGTCATAAAATCGCCTATACACCGTCAGAAAACTTATCCGTTCAACTCTCCTCTGAGGGTATGGACGAACAATGTATCCGCCGTATTGTACTCTCTCATGCGGCGTTGGATAGTATCGGCGGTCTGCCCAATTTTTCAAACTATACCCTATACGCTACTGCACAAGCCCTTGCTTCACTCAATACATCTTTATTCAACGAATATATTCCAAAGCGTTTGGTTCCTCCAAATAGCATATTTCGCAAACCTCTTGCTCTTTTCAACGAAAAAACCGTTTTGAAAAATTATTTCTCTTATATTTATGATTTATTCGGTGACGGCTCTGTTTTAGGTGTTGCACTCAACGGTTATGCCAAAGGGCATATCGGACTTTTTCTTCCAGAACAACAAATACTTTTGGCGGCTCATGCCTGCATTAACACCGAACATCTCAATACTGAACCGACAAAGCATTTCCTAAAACAGCAATATAACAGCGACCAATATTTAAACACCTTAAATAATCTTCGCCGTTTTTTGGCGGACAATCCCGATGTCCGCTGCATATTTGCAAACGAACCACAAATACAAAATTTGTAAAACAAAGAGGAGAACCCTAAAACAGCGGTTCTCCTCTTTTATTACTCAGCCGAATTTCTTAGCTCCATAAACCTTAATTCAACGGCAACTCTCCGTCTTTGTTCATCAGCCTATAAATTCACCAACAATTTGGTTGACAAGTTTGCCGTCAGCTTTACCATTAACAACCGGCATAAGGTTTTTCATAATCAAACCTTTATCCTTTGCCGTTGGCTGTGTGATATTCAGCTTTTCCAGAACTTCACGCACAATTGTGCGGATTTCTTCGGCGTCCATCAATTTAGGCATAAATTCTTTATAAACAGCAATACGGTTTTTGGTCTGTTCAATCATCTCAACACGGTCTGCGGGTAATGTAGACAGCGTTTCTTCAAGCTGCTTGATTTCCTTCATAACAACCGCATTTTCTTCTGCTTCGGTCAAGTCTCCACGCTTATCAATAAACTTTGCCTTCAAAGCGGCAAGCAACATGGAAAGAGCTTCCTTTCTCTCCTTATCGCCGCTTTTCATGGCGTTCATCATTTCCTTGCGTACAACATCAATCTTTGACATATTTATTCCCTCTATTTCTATCTGAGCCGAAAAACAACAAAACCTCTCATTATTTTCCCACTCTCTATCTAAAAAATATCACGATATATCCTTATTCACCGGACTCAAAACGACGGGCGGTTTCGCTTGCACTTTCAAGCTGTTGAATTTTCTTTTCGCCCTCTGTTGCCAAAGCCTTGAATTGGTCAATCGTTACTTTCATCTGCGGCAATGCTTTGGATTTATAAGTTGAAATAGCGTCCAAAGCCTCAAATGTATCAGCAAATGCCTCTTTCAAGGTATCAATAGAAATATTTGCTTCCATAGCTCCCTGTTGAATTTCAGTTCCCTGTTGTTTCAGCATTTTTGAGGTTGCGGAAATCAAACGGTTTGTTTCTTCATTAACTGCCTTAACCTTTTCAAGAACAATCTTTTGATTATATAACGCACTTGCAACGGTTACAGCCACTCTTAAAGCTGATAAAGTTACATTTTCGGCACGCTCTACGGCACGGATTAACTCCTTGTTATTACGGCGAACAACCTCCATAGCAACAATACCCTGCATATTTACTGCCTGCATTTGCTGTAAGTCCATAATCTTTTGACGGAGCGGGAACAAAACTTCTTCCTCAACAAACTTAATCCGCTCATCATCAACATTTTCTGTACGGGCTTTTTCTATGGCACGGGAAATTGCATCGTCCATTTGTGTACCCAACTCAATTTGTTGGTTTAACTTCAAAGTTAAGTCACGCAAAGAAAGTTGTTCAATCTCCAAAGTGGTATTATCATTTTTCAAAACTGCTTTTCCTTTGCCCAAAGACTCAATAATATCTCCAATAACATTGTCAGCCTTTTCAAATTTTGAAAAATAAGAACGAACAGGATTGGAAATACGACCCAAAAAGCCTTTTTTTGTAAAATCCAAACCGGACGGGTCTAAATCTTTCATGTGAGATTGAAGTTGCGACAAACCATTAACAATCGTACCGCTTTCACCGCCCATTTTACTCAAATCAACAAGGCGTGTTTCCAAAAGCTGATTTTTCTGCGTGGAGCGAGCGACAATATCACTACCGAAATTTTCAATAGAGGAAACAATATTTCTTCTGTCCTCCAAAGAACCCAAATCTACTTCAAAGAGAGCTTGTGCATTCTCGTCCGCCTGAGAGTGAATTTCCGTTTTCTGTTCCTCAGTCGGGGCAAGCTTTTCCTCAACCTCTTTTTTAACATCGTCAACACGCTCAACATTCATTGAAAATCCCATAAATCATACTCCTTTACACTTGAAATTTTACATTTGAGAATTAAACAGATTTTTCAGCTGATAAACTATATCATCACTGTTTGCGTCAATCGTTGCCGCCTCATTTATTTCCGAAATCCGCTGTAATGCTGCAATATTGGCATTATAACCGATTGTATAAACCGGAATTTCGTATGTACCCAAAACTCCCGAAATATCATTGAGAGAATAACCTGTGTTCTGTTCACCGTCACTCAAAAGGAAAATCATAGGTTTGGCGTCTGGACATTCTTTTAATTTCTCTTGAAGCATATTTAAAGCAACCAAAAGAGCATCATTTGTTGCTGTTTGACCTGAGGCGTCCAAATCTTCAACCGCACCTTTAAAATATGCCTGCTGATTAAGATTAAACTGACCTATCGGCAAATTAACATAAACCTTACTGTTGTATGATACAAGCCCAATATAGTTTTCTGAGTTAATATACTGCATTGAGTTCAAGAGTGAAGTTTTCAGGGAATTAAGCGGATCACCCAACATACTGCCAGAAATATCCGCAACAAAAACAGCCATAACCGCTTTGCCGCTGTCTTTATTTTCCTTATAAAGAGATTGTGCTTTAACAAGCTGTGAACCTTCTATATTTTGCGGCAATTCGCTCTTATAATTTTCGTTACCGTTAAAGCCATACTGTGATGCCAATTTTTGTGATTCTTCCGACAGACAATATGTAGAGAACAAATTTAAAATTTTCGCCTTTTCGTCACTCAATTTTCCAATCTGATACAACGGGTTATCATGGCGAATACCAAATGCCGTAAACTTATAATCCGATGTCAAAGTCGGGTCATTAACATAAGACTGGTATTCCAAAATAAAAGCGTCCAAAGAACCGGATTCAGCCGCCTCTCTCATCTGTAATGTATTATATGAAACTAACGGCACATTTTTCTGGAAAGTCTGAAATCCTGCAACAGCCGTATCGCTCAAAAGATTATCCGCATCATAAGCATAAAGCGTGCTGACTAAAAAATTCAGTCCTGTAGAGCTGACAAACGGATTGGTATAACCCATAGCGATTTCGTTGCTACTTGTCGCCTCCGTTATAACTTTCATATTGACAGCACCATATTTCTCAATAAGCTTATTATATCTATTGTTAGAAATCAAAATGCCCGCTGTATTACCAACTAAACGGTCTGTAATTTTTGTAATCTGTACACCTTTTGCCTGTACAAAAGCACCCCAATATTCATTTGAGGGCGTAAAAGCATCCGGTACATATTTTCCCGATGTAATATAGTCAACCGCCAAACCCGAAGAAACCGAACGCACTGCAACCGATACAACCTCGCCATTAACGGTAAAACTTTCAGCATTAAATTTTTCGGCAACCTCATTCAGCCAGCCGTCTGTTCCCTCACCCGCCTTTTCGGGAGAAGAAAATATTTCAATATAATGTTCTGTCGTATTTGTTACACTTAACGGATAACTTTCAATACTTGGAAGCTCGTCTTGTTCGGAAAGAATATCACTGCCGGTAATGGTTGCCTTACGGGGTTCTGTTTCAACAACATTGATTTTTTCCAAAAGATTTGCCATTTTTTCTCCGACATTCTCTGTTGTCACAGGCTCATTTTCTTCCTGCATGGCATTTAAACTTTGTATAAGAACCAATCCGCCGTAAATCATTCCAAAAAGTACCACAATAATCAAAGCCAACAAAGCAATTTTTTTACCCGTACTGAGTTTAGACATTTCTTTCCCTCCTATTTTTTTATTGCTTATAATACTTCATATTGGAAATCAATTCATTGATTTCCTGAACAGCAAGAAGATTATCAAAATCATCATCTTGTAAACCGTCCAGCTTAGAAATTTCCAAAAGCAACTTATCCATTTTAATCAATATATCATCGTTATCATTAAGCATTGTATCCACAAAAGCAATATGCTCATTATAAACTTCCACTTTTGATTGAATACGCTGACGATCCTCATAATTTTGAACATTATCCAGCAAGAGATTACTTGTCTTTTCAAAATCTTCCTCGTCAAAAATAACAATACGGTTAATCATCTTTTTCAGATTGCCCAAAAACAGCTTTTTGACACTGCCAAGAACATTGTTAAAGTGTTGGAAAGACATTTCCTCAGGAGAGAAAGATTGCAGTAAAAGCGTTGTCAAAGCCTCACTTTTGCTTTCAAAACGGCGGAGCTGCTCGTTTGCCCTATCCACATAGGAATTAAACACCCTTTTGTCGTAAGCCTTTTCCAACGCTGCAAAGTAATCCTTTGGTTCATTCAATTCATTGCGTTTGTATAGTTTCATCGGTTCGACAGGTTTAAAGAGAAGGTTATAATAACCAATACCGCCCACTAAAACATTTGCTGCCACTGCCGTAAATGCCAATGCGGAAACCAAAATATTTTCGCTTGCAAAAGACAACCCAATAAGGCTTTTTGAAAAAAGCACAACATCAACTGCAGCTAATCCCAATGTCAAAGAGATGACACGAAGCCAGCGTTTTCTTTTCATTTTCACAAGCCCCTTATTTCCAATTTTTTATACTAATCATATTATATAATATAGTTTTATAAAGTGCAAGATGCTTTTTATTTTCTCAACAAAGGAGATGACATCATGAATCCTTGCGAAATCACTGCACTTGTAACTGCTTTCTCAAATATTCTTGCCCAAAATCTCACTGAAAATGAGTTAAATTTAGCAGCTGCCATTTTTTCTCAGATTGGCGATACCTTAGACACAATCGCCGCCCAAAAGGCATTTTGTTCCTCCAATGAATAATCTATTTTCCAATAAATCCAAAAACAGTCCCATCGAAATTTCGACAGGACTGTTTTCCTGAGTAAAGAAAAGCCCACTGTAATTCTATACAAATTACAGTGGGCTTTTGAAAATGCATAGTAACTTTAATAGAAAACCAATCCCCATGAGAACAGAAAAAACACAAGTTTTAAATCTACGGTCTTTTACAGAAATATGCCACCGTAATTCTATCAAAATCACGGTGGCATTATGGTGGACCATCAGGGACTCGAACCCCGGACCAACCGGTTATGAGCCGGTGGCTCTGACCAACTGAGCTAATGGTCCTAACAAATAGACCGCCGCTTTTATAAAGCAACGGCCTTATTTTGGCTCCCCCAACTGGGCTCGAACCAGTGACATCATGATTAACAGTCATGCG
>JBJEQG010000137.1:0-10408 GCA_051881635.1 Acutalibacteraceae bacterium | reverse complement strand
CCTGATTATCAGGGATAAACTCATTATTCAGCCATTTTGAAAATTCCATACCTGATACAAAACGATTTTCCGTATTATATATTTCTTTGTTGTGTGCAAGATAAAAATTATAAACAAATCTGCATACCCCAATAGTGCGATTGATTATCTGCTTTTGCTCAGATGTCGGGTTTATTTCTGTCTTGTAGCTCGTCAGCAATATATTTATCCTCCTGTGTTTTTTATATATTTTGACATATTCAAACATATTCGTCAATATATTTGATTACTTAATTTTCCTCCTATTTTTAAATTTAAAATACCATTTTACAGTATATCATATTTGTTTGTCTTTTTCCAACATATCTATAAAACAAAATCAGGAATGACTTTTTGTTCAATTTATGTTATAATAAAAAGGAAATTATAGAAGAAAGGATATTGTTTTATGACGGATAAAGATAAGAAAAAAGTATATGTTCAAAAAACAGCAATTATAACACCGAAAAAGGCTGTATGGTCTGATTTTGTGAATGACCGTTATAGTGAAGTCCTAAAATTGGGTTTTCCGATACCAAATCATGCTCCTGTTAATCCGATTAAAGATTGTTTGGTTGCCTCATTTATACAGACACCTGAGAAAAAATCCATTTTCCCTGATACATAAAAACAGCCCCGTCATTTCAGTTGTGAAGTGACGGGGCAATTATTATAGACTCTTATTGTGCAAGGCTAGGAATAGGCATTTGGATATTAACATCAGTATCATAGTCTACGCCGTCAATATCAAAGCCGAACAGATTGTAAAAATCTTTCCAATAGCCTTGAATATCGGCACATTCGTTCAGGTTTTCCGTATTGATTTTCTGCCAAAGGTCATCAACATCAGCCTGTACATCAAATTGCATTTCCAAGTCGTCCATGCGGATACGCTTTTCATCATCGAGTTCAAGTTCTGCACTAAACAGCTTTTGATTGAACAAACGGTACATTTGTTCAATGCAGCCTTCGTGTACATTGCGTTCTTTCATAACCTTAAACAGAATAGAAATATACAGCGGCACAATCGGAATAGCCGCACTTGATTGTGTAACCAAAGCTTTATTGACGGAAATAAAGGCTTTCATGCCGGGAAAAGCCTCATTGATTTCTTTGCAGGTTCTCAGTAAATCCTGTTTTGCCATACCAATAGAGCCGTCATAATACATCGGGTGTGTAATCATCGGTCCAATATACGAATAAGCGACAGTTACGGCATTTGGCTCAATAGCATCAGCTTCCTGTAAAGCGTTCAGCCATAATCTCCAATCCTCGCCGCCCATGACTTTAATTGTGTGTTCAATTTCTTCATTTGTTGCGGGTTCAACGGTTATGTCCGAAATGGTGTTTGTTCTTAAATCAATCGTTTTATTTGTGTATGGTTGTCCAACCGTTTTAAGAACAGAAGTATAAACCGTACCGTCAGGAGCAGTGCGGCGGGGAGCAGCAAGACTGTAAACAACCATGTCAACCTTGCCAAGGTCCGCCTTTATAGCGGCAATAGTTTGCTTTTTAATTTCATCGGAATAAGCATCACCGTTGATAGATTTGGCATATAGACCGTCTTCCGCTGCAAATTGTTCAAAAGCGGCAGTGTTGTACCAACCGGCGGTTGCAGTACGGGTGTCAGTGGCGGGTTTATCAAAGATAACACCGATTGTAGCAGCGTTGCATGAATAAGCGGCAGAAATACGGGAGGCTAAACCATATCCCATAGATGCACCGATAATCAGAACTTTTTTTGGACCGTCTGTTTTTGGCTGAGATTTAACATAGTCAATTTGATTTTTAACATTAGCTTTACAGCCCTCAGGGTGTGCCGTTGTACAGATAAATCCACGAACTTTTGGTTTGACAATCATCTTTTTTTCTCCTTTTGTTTTGAAATAAAGTTTTATCGAAAAGAAAGAGGTTATATTGAGAACGGCACACAAGGTACAACCTCATGTGCCGTTCTCTGTTTGGTGGAGATAAGCGGGATCGAACCGCTGACCTCTTGAATGCCATTCAAGCGCTCTCCCAGCTGAGCTATACCCCCATGTTTGGACTTCCCGTTATTGCCGCAAAGCAGGTGGCCCGCCCGAAGGGATTTGAACCCCCGATCTCCGGAATCGGAATCCGTTGCGTTATCCAGCTGCGCCACGGGCGGATAAAATTTTCTTTATTATACCACAGACATTTAGATTTTTCAAGTCCTAATTTTAAATTTATCATAAATCAGCGGGAAGTCCTATATCAAATTTTAGTTTAGTTGGTATTAGTTACTTTTCAAATCCATATGATACCTTGCTGATTATTCCATTAAAATAAACAAAATCTCCATCTGAATAATTCCAAACAGCTTGAAACTTTGTAGGATATTTAATGCCGCTTTCAGAAACCTGATAATCACTGCAAAGAGCCGACCATGGCACATATTCTATGGTTCCATCTGTACCTGTGGCGGCTCTATCATTAGTAGTGAAAGAAACTATTTCATATTTTTCGTTAAAATTAAAAATGCCGCTTGCGGTTTGTCCTTTGTAACTGATTGTTGCCCGCACTTCAAAATCACTTATTTCTTCAAATGAAATATAGTCTTGCAACAGAATCGTAGGAGCAAACAGGCTCTCTGCAAGAAAAGTAGCTAAACAGGCTTTATCCATATCTGTACCCGTTTGATTGAATAGTGTAATAGCTTTTGCAATCACACCTTTCATGCCGCCAATTCCATTTTGATAATAGTCGTACCCTTCAAATGGAATACCAAACATACTGCTGTCAATCAATGCCATTCTACAAGGTTCATACACAAAATTATATTGTGTATAGTCAATCTTTAAAGAAGGACCGTTTCTACCTTGCATAAAATCTACATCATGATATTCCATTTTCATATAAGACATTTTGGGCGTTCCTATATAGCCGCAATATTGAATATATCTTTGAATGACAATCGGTAGATGTGAAAAATCACTATCTGTAAATACTTCATTTTTAACAGACAGATGATTTTTAACTGTAAGAGCCTCTATATCATTTTGAAATTGCTTTTTGACAGGGGAGTACGGAATATTAAACCATATCATTAACATACCTACCAAAACAAGCAGTACACCAATTATAACAAACATTTTTCTTTTCCTCTCTTTCTTCATTGTTCTACTTCCTCCGCATATTTTTCTACCCGTTCTATACCTGCATATAATTTGTTGTAAAGCAGAAATAATTGTTTAATTTCGTCTTCACTAAAATCCTCAAATAATAATTTTAAAGATTGCAAATGTATTTCTCCTATCTTATCAGCATAATTGACAGCTTTATCTGTCAATTCAATATGGAGAGAATGGTTGCTGCCTGAAATTAAGCGGACAAATCCTTTTTTTTCAAGAGCTAATGCTAATTTTTTTATATTTTGTCTTGAACACCCCATTATATTTCCAATATTTGTTAAAGTGCGTGGTTCCGGGCAACATTCTGTCATAGCGAGTAAAAGCCATTGTTTCATGGAAATTTCTGTTTGAAGTTTTTCTCCTGCGGTTTGCATACGATTCTGCATAACAAAAATGCTCGAAAAAATGGCTTGTACCCGATGTTGTGTATCACAATTATATTTTTCAAAAAGTTCATTCATTTTCATCTGTTGCATCTCCATAGTAACAAGTTTCTATTCTTAATTATAGTAACTTGTTACCATTTTGTCAAGAAAAATAAAAAACAGTGTAAAATGCATTTCTGCATTTTACACTGTTTTTGGTTTTACAACACCTGTTAAGTTAATATTTAATTGTATTTTATGAGCTAATGCCTTATATGGCGTTATCAATACTGCTTTTATTTAACAGGGCTGCTGTTTTGTTTTTGAAGGATTACTGATGAGCCTCGATGTACTTAACCAAGTCACCAACAGTTTTTATGTTTTCGATTTCCTCGTCCGGAACTTCAACTTCAAATTCGTCCTCGATAGACATGAGCAAATCAACAACATCAAGAGAGTCTGCACCCAAGTCATTTGTGATAGATGTTTCTGCTGTGATTTTGTCTTCCTCTGTGTCGAACTGTTCGCTAAGAATAGATTTTACCTTTTCGAGTACCATATAGCACTACCTCCTAAAAATAATAAAAAGCTAAAAAATCGTGATATAATCTTTTTTGTATTGTGGACAGATAGACCTGATTTATGCTACAATACAAAAGTAGATTTTCCAAAACGCTACCTCACAATTTTTCCTACATAAAATATTATTAGCAAAATCTGTCTTTGTCAATAAGAAATTTGTTTTTTTTGTTAATATTTATTTTTTGAGGAAAAAAATCTATTATTTTGGCATAATTATATAAATTTATTAGGAGATGTTTTTATGATTAAAAAGAAATTTGCGGTTATTGGTCACCCTATTGGACATACGATGTCCCCGTTTATTCATAAACGCCTGTTTGAACTTGCAGGGCAGTCGTGCGATTATGATGTTATTGACATTGCTCCCGAAGATTTGGGGGAGAAGTTTCAGAGTGTTCTGAAAGAATTGTCAGGCTTTAACATTACAATTCCACATAAGCAAGCAATTATACCATATCTAACCCGTTTAGACCCGAAGGCGGCTTTATACGGCTCAGTGAATACAGTAAAAAATATAGATAATCAAATCTATGAAGGCTATACAACAGACCCGGACGGATTTTTGAAAGCTTTAAAGTTCGGTAATATTCCTTTTAAGGGTAATGTTGTCATTGTCGGCTGCGGCGGTGTTGCAAGGACATTTGCTTATGAAGCGGCGTTGGCAGGTTGCAATCTGACAATTGCGGTGCGTCCTGAGGATTTGCCGATTGCAGCGTCATTGGCAGGTGAGTTAAGATTGAAGTTAGGCGTTACATCTTTGGCAACTTCTTATATTGACCGCATAGAGGGCGATTTTGACCTTTTGGTTAATGCCACACCTGTGGGTATGTATCCGCATACGGACGCTATGGCTGTTTCAAAAGAAACACTGTCACATTGTGCCAATGTTTTTGATGCTGTATATAATCCGTTGGAAACAACCTTGCTGAAAACAGCCCGTTCCAACGGTTCTACGGTTCTGGGAGGTATATCCATGCTTGTATGGCAAGCGGTTGTTTCTCATGAGATTTGGGACGGTTCTGTTTATAACGATGACGATATTAGTCAGCTCTGTTTGGATACCTCAGAAGAACTGAACAAGAAATTTTAACGGAGTGATAAGCCATGTCGAAAAAAGATAATATCATTCTCTGCGGCTTTATGGGCTGCGGCAAAAGTACAGTCGGAGCTTTGCTGGCAAAAAAAACAGGAATGTCATTTGTCGATTTGGATACATATATCGAAAACAAAGCTCAAATGACAGTGTCTGAAATCTTTGCAAAATATGGTGAAGAACATTTTAGGACTATGGAGCGTGAGGCGGCAAAGGAAATTTCAGAAAAGAAAGGCATTGTTTTGGCTGCGGGCGGTGGTACGCTGACCTTTGAAACCAATGTGGAAACCTTAAATAAAAGCGGCACGATTGTTCTTTTGGATTTGCCTGTGGAAGTGATTGCCGAGCGTTTGAAAAATGATAAAACACGCCCGTTGCTGAATCGTCCCGATAAAGATAAAGCAATGAAGGAATTATATGATAAACGCCTGCCGTTGTATCGTCATGCGGCTGATATTAGTGTTAATGCGGCTCAATCGCCGTTACAGGTTTGCATGGAAATTTTAAATCATATTAACGGCTGAAAAAATCATGTCTTGCAAATATGGTAAGCAATAACATTAAAAATATTAAAATAGATATTTACACTTTATAAAAATTATGATATAGTGATTATATAAGGATAGATTATCAAGAATAGGATTTGATTTGTTTTATTTTATCACTTATCCAATAAAGTTATACAGCAAGAGGAAATAGGCAAAAATAAAAGAGGTGCTATTGGACAATGATAATAACCCGAGTTGAAAAACACATTATAAAATCATCAAACCATTTCTTTACTATGCTTATGAATTTTTGCTTTGTTTCTAAAAATCTATATAATCACGCTAACTATATTGTTCGTAAAGAATTTATAGATAATGACAAATGGATAAGATATTCAGAACTTGACAAACTATTGAAGTCAGATGAAGAATATCCCGATTATAAGAATATGCCTACGGCACAATCAGCACAGCAAACATTGCGGTTACTCGATAAAAACTGGAAATCGTTTTTTAATAGCATAAAAGATTGGAGTAAGCATAAAGACAAGTATCTTGGCAGACCTAAAATGCCTAAATATCTTAAAAAGAATGGAAAATACTTACTTATTCTTACAAATCAGAACTGCAAAATTAAAGATAACCTTATTTGCTTTCCAAAAGTTTTTGATGGCTTTTGTATAAAGCCTATGTTTATCAACAGAGAAAGTTTCAAGTCATTTCAGCAGGTAAGAATTATTCCTCACAAAAATAAAGTTGTAATCGAATTGATTTATGAAATTGAAGTCATAAAAGAAAAAAGTGACAATGGCAGATATATAGGAATAGATATTGGAGTAAATAATCTTGCAACGGTATGTAACAACATCAGTAGAGTTGCGTTTGTAATCAACGGAAAACCGTTAAAGTCTATCAATCAGTTCTACAACAGACAAATTAGTCATTACAGAAAAATATGTAAAAGAATGAACGACACATACTTTTCCCACAGAATGGATAAACTTACTGAAAAACGCAACTTAAAGATAGATGATTATTTACATAAAGCAAGCAGAAAAATCATTAAATACTGCACGGATAACCAAATAAGTATTATTGTAATAGGTCAAAACAAAGAATGGAAACAATCTTCTTTGCTTTCAAAGAAAGTAAACCAAAACTTTATTCAAATTCCTTTTGCAAGGTTCATTCAAATGATACAATACAAAGCAAAAGAAAAAGGTATAGCAGTCATATTGACCGAAGAAAGCTATACGAGCGGTACAAGTTTCATTGATGATGAAATGCCTGTAAAAGCGAATTATAACAAATCAAGAAGAATACACAGAGGATTGTTTAAAAGCAATAATAATATTTTGATAAATGCTGATTTGAACGGAGCTTATCAAATTTTAAAGAAAGTATTCCCTATCAAATGGGATAGAGGGTGTGCGTTGCACCCATTTGTAGTAAACATAGCTTAAACTATGTTGAACAATAAAGAAAAATATTTTTAATATTTTTTATAACGTACAAAGAACTTATTACCGAAAGGACGGTCTATCTTAAATGGCACAGCAAAAAAAATTCGTGGAGGCAATTACCTCCCGTGATGAGGACTTTTCAAAGTGGTACACAGATATTGTCAAGAAAGCGGAATTGATTGATTATTCCGGTGTAAAAGGCTGCATGATTTTCCGACCATATGGCTATGCCATTTGGGAATATATGCAAAAGGATATGGACGCCCGATTTAAAGCAACAGGGCATGAAAATGTTTATATGCCGATGTTTATTCCCGAAAGCCTTTTGCAAAAAGAAAAAGACCATGTAGAGGGTTTTGCTCCAGAAGTTGCATGGGTTACACACGGCGGCAGCGAAAAGCTCTCAGAGCGTCTTTGTATTCGTCCGACTTCCGAAACACTTTTCTGTGAGCATTATGCGAAAATTATCAACTCTTACCGTGACTTGCCGAAATTGTATAATCAATGGTGTTCGGTTGTTCGTTGGGAAAAAACAACCCGTCCGTTCCTGAGAACTTCTGAGTTCTTGTGGCAAGAGGGACATACCATGCACGAAACGGAGCAGGAAGCAAGAGAAGAAACCTTGCGTATGCTCAAAGTATATGAGGATTTCTATAAGGAAACTTTGGCTATTCCGGCTTTGACAGGCAGAAAAACCGAAAAAGAGAAATTTGCGGGTGCTATGGAAACATATACTGTTGAAGCCATGATGCACAACGGTGTTGCTTTGCAGGGAGCAACTTCTCATTATTTTGGTGACGGATTTGCCCGTAGCTTTAATGTAACTTTTACAGGTCGGGATAACACAATACAGTATCCTCACCAAACTTCTTGGGGTTCATCAACAAGAATGATTGGTGCCGTTATCATGGCTCACGGTGACGATGACGGTTTGGTATTGCCGCCGAAAATTGCACCAATTCAAGTGGCAATTATTCCGATTATGCAGAAAAAAGAGGGCGTTTTGGAGCAGGCTAATGCTTTGAAAGACCGTTTGACAAAGCAATACCGTGTAAAACTCGATGACAGCGACAACTCGCCGGGTTGGAAGTTTAGTCAGTATGAAATGAAAGGTGTACCTGTTCGCATTGAAATTGGTCCGAAGGACATTGAGAAAGGTCAATGCGTTATTGTACGCCGTGATAACCGTGAAAAACAAGTGGTTGCTTTGGAAGATGTGGAGCGTGTTATTGAGGAAACTTTGCAGAAAGTTCATGATGCTATGTATCAAAGTGCTTTGGAAAACCTGCAAAGCAAAATCTTTACAGCAACAACACATGAGGAATTTTTGGATATTGCGGAAAACAAGCCCGGATTTATCAAAGCAATGTGGTGCGGTGATACAGCTTGTGAAGAAAAACTCAAAGACGAAACAGGCGGCGTAAAGTCGAGATGTATTCCGTTTGTTGAGGACCATGTTTCTGATGTTTGCGTTTGCTGCGGCAAACCTGCTAAACATCAGGTTTATTGGGGCAGACAATACTGATTTATAATAGATATAAGTGAAGATATTATAGCAGAATTTCACCCCATTTAAAAAATTAGATGAAGGTGATTTTGTGCCTAATTATAAGGCTATTACTGATGAAACCGTTAAAATTCTCGATAATGGAGAATTTATTGCGGATTTAAAAAGAATAACGCTTGATATGGATAAGCTGAAAAAAGTTATCCGCTACCCCGATAAACAGCTTATTCAGTTGAAAAGTGAGCAAAACTTTAATACGGAATTCAAAGTTTATGAACGGGATACCGTTAGTGCCGCTCTTGCTTGCCCTTTACCAGAAAAATGTGCGGTGTTGAATTTTGCGTCTGCAAAACATCCGGGCGGCGGATTTATTACAGGGGCTAACGCTCAGGAAGAAAGTTTGTGCAGAAGTTCATCTTTGTATGCCTCAATCGGCAGCAAAGATGCCGAAGATATGTATATATACAACACCACAGTACACAAAAGCAGATTTTATTCCGATTATATGCTTTTCTCACCTAATGTGGCATTTTTCAGAAGGTTCAACGGCAGTTTGACTTCAAAATATGCCGTTGTATCTGTTATTACTGCACCTGCTGTAAATTGCAGAATTGCAGACCCTGTCAAAAATGCCGATAAGATAAGGAAAATTATGCAGGCACGCATAAGAAAAATATTTGATATTGCCATTTTGAACGATAAAACTTATCTTATTCTCGGTGCATGGGGTTGCGGCGTTTTCGGGCATAAAACAGAAGATATTGCCAATGATTTTAGGCTTGTACTTTCCGAAGAAAAGTATAAAAATGCCTTTGAGGTTGTCGAATTTTCGGTTTTGTGCGGTCGTAATTCAAGTGATATTCTCCCTTTCAGAAAAACTTTCGGCAAAGCAAAAATTTGATTTAAAGAAATCCATATTGTTGCATAACAATATGGATTTTTTGCTTTTGATATATTGACATGGCAATAATTATATTATATAATATAATTATTACTACAAAATATATTTTTAGATAGGAAGACGATACACCATGAAAAAGAAAATACTGGCTGTTTCTGCATTGCTTGCCTTAATTCTTTCAACAGGTTGTGCCAATAACGCTGTTGAACAATCACAAAACTCTCAGCAGCCCCAAATCTCTGCTCCTGATGTTTCCACAGTTTCTGATACACAAAGTTCGGCACAAGCCACTAATCAAACGACAACCATTCAGGATACAAGCGAAAAGTACACCGTTGAATTAACACTTTCCGAAGGCTTTGAAATTGTAAGAAGCACACCACGCCTTGTATGTATTCAAATGAATGATAACATAACAGGTGTTATCACTATAATGAATAATTTAGGTGAAAGTGTGGATATATCAAGGCTTAATAATACTGCCGAAGAAAATAAGGCAACGCTTTATTCTAACGGTATTGAGGAAGTTACAGTTAATGATTATACCGTAAAGTATATCATGTATAAACCCAGTGATAAAATTAAGGTTGACGGCGTTATCTTTGTTAATGATGACATTATGTTGAGTGTTCTCGTAAATAACACAAATGACGATGCACAGGAAACACGCCAATACATAGAGAACCTTGTTAAGTGTATTTCCAACATAAAAGCTGAATAATGCTATTTCCAATAAAACAAAAATCGGTTATGGAATAAAACCCATAGCCGATTTTTTAGTTTACTTTATTACATTTCATATTTATGATAGTGTGATTTGGTTGCGGATTATTTGTCAA
>JBJEQG010000136.1:2847-10547 GCA_051881635.1 Acutalibacteraceae bacterium | reverse complement strand
AAAATTGAAAGGAGCGGAAAAATGGCTTTTGATTTCAAAAAGGAATTTAAGGTATTTTATATGCCGAAAAATCAACCCGAAATTGTAAATGTTCCGAAAATGAATTATATTGCTGTTCGTGGAAAGGGAGATCCAAATGAAACGGACGGTGCTTACCAAAAGGCAATCAGTATATTGTATGCCATAGCCTATACTTTGAAGATGAGTTACAAGAGCAATTATAAAATTGAAGGATTTTTTGAATATGTTGTGCCGCCCCTTGAAGGCTTTTGGGAACAGGAAAATGTTGAAGGCATAGATTACAGTGACAAATCAACTTTTCATTGGATTTCCGTTATTCGCCTACCCGATTTTGTATCGAGAAAAGATTTTGAATGGGCGGTTGCGACCGCAGAACAAAAGAAAAAACTTGATTGTTCTTCTGCCGAATTTTTGACGGTTGACGAGGGATTATGCGTTCAAATCATGCACATTGGTTCGTTTGACGATGAACCGAGAACAGTAGCATTGATGGATAGTTTTTTGGAGGAAAACGAATATGAAAATGATATAAATGGAGAACGCCTGCACCATGAAATCTATATGTCCGATGCAAGGAAGGTTGCTCCTGAAAAATGGAAAACCGTTATAAGACACCCTATTAAAAAGAAATAATAAATTGGGGATTTTTGAAAAATATCTAATTCCACTCAAATTCGCTTTACAAGGGGTGTAATTTTTTGGGCGGAAAAGCTATACTTATTACGAAAAAAAGGAGGTATTAAAATATGGATCAAATTGCAATAGGTAAATTCATAACAAGAAAACGAAAGGAGCAAAATCTGACACAAGAACAGCTTGCTACACGATTGAATGTTTCAAATAAAACGATTTCAAAATGGGAAACGGGAAAATGTATGCCAGATTATTCCATAGTTGAATTGTTATGTAAAGAGTTGAACATAACCCTCGCCGAATTGATGAACGGCGAGAAAGATGAAAAAAACATGCATACTTATGACAATGAGCAGATTGTCGGTATGATTAAAGAAATACAAGACTTGAAAAAAACCAAAACCATGTTTATTGGATTTATTTTAATAATTATGGGTGGTGTTATGCTCGCACTTTCTCAAGCATTTGGCGGAACAGATATTCAAGGCTTTCTTTCGGGTGTGATGTTAGGAACATCTATTGCGGAAATGTTGATAGGAGTTTTCCTTCTTGGTCGTTGGTTAGCGTATAAGAATAAAAGTAAGTGAGGAATTTATATTTCCTGAACACATAC
Organism: Acutalibacteraceae bacterium; assembly: GCA_051881635.1. Lineage (GTDB taxonomy): Bacteria > Bacillota > Clostridia > Oscillospirales > Acutalibacteraceae > JBJEQG01. The sequence continues at coordinate 9,280 of JBJEQG010000136.1, read as the reverse complement.
ATAAATTTATCAGACATTATCTTAGCTCTTGATAAGGAGGGTAAAATGCAAATTCAAGATAGCGAGTATAAAAGTCGACCTGTTTTAGATAAAAAATTAGACAGCAAAACATTTCGTGAGTTTTATTATTTGAAAGAGGAATTGGTTGATTTTTGCAGAAAAAACGGATTGCCGACAGTAGGCGGCAAAGTAGAACTTACAGACAGAATATCCCATTTTTTAGATACAGACGAGATATTATCTCCCAAAAGTACATATAAGAAAAAGGAAACGCAAATTGAAAATATTGACGAGGATACAAAGATAGAGGAAAATTTTGTTTGTTCCGAAAAACATAGAGCGTTTTTTAAAAAACATATTGGAAACAGTTTTTCTTTTAATGTGCTTTTTCAAAAATGGCTGAAAAATAATGCGGGTAAAACCTACAAGGAAGCCATTATTGCATATTATCAAATTTTAGAGGATAAGAAAAAGGGTAAAACATCAATAGGTCAGCAATTTGAATATAATACCTATATTCGTGACTTTTTTGAAGATAATCAGGGCAAAACATTAGATGATGCCATTAAGTGTTGGAAGTACAAAAAACAGTTACGGGGGCATAATAGATATGAGAGGTCAGACCTTATAATATTAGAAAATTAAATACAGGTTATATATTTTTCAGATGAACGGAACTGTTGGCTTATTGTCGTCAACGGTTCCTTTTTGTTTATAAATTTATCTCCAACCATGGACTGTACTTGAAAAAAACAGGGGGCTGTGGTAGAATAAAATTGTTATGAAATCCATGCCGATTAAATACAGCCACGCTTTTTGACAGTCGGCATATACAACCGTCTTTGCGTGGAGAATGGGGACAAAAATGGCTGATGTAAAGAGAATTTTTGTTGAAAAGCGTTCCGGATTTGACATTGAGGCTGTCAATATGAAAGCCGATTTGCGTCAAAATTTGGGACTGAAAGCAATCGAGGCTGTCCGTATTTTGAACCGTTATGATATAGCGGGTTTGGACGGAGAAAATTTTGAAAAAGCTAAAAATACGATTTTCAGTGAAACCAACGCTGATACGGTTTATGATGAAGTTCTGCCGAACATGGACGGTTTTAAGGTCTTTGCAATGGAATATCTGCCGGGACAATATGACCAGAGAGCCGATTCTGCCGCACAGTGCGTACAGCTTTTGACACAGGGTGACAGACCGCAGGTTGTCAGTGCAAAGGTTATTGCTGTTCGTGGGGATATTACGGAGGCTGAATTTGAGAAAATTCAGCATTATTTGATTAACCCCGTAGAGTCACGCCGTGCCTCTATGGATAAACCAGAAAGTTTGGATATGAAAGCTGATGTTCCCGCCGATGTTGCCGTTATTACGGACTTTATCCGTTGGGACGATACACAAATGCAGGCTTATTTTAACTCTATGGGTTTTGCCATGACTTTGGAGGATTTAAAATTCTGCCGTGATTATTTCAGGGATACGGAACATCGTGACCCGACTGTAACTGAGCTGAGAGTGATTGATACCTATTGGTCTGACCACTGCCGTCATACCACCTTTTTAACACGCCTGGAAGATATAGAAATTGAAAAGGGTGCATTATCCCAAACTTTGGAGGACGCTTTGAAGATGTATTATGCGTCCAGAGATGAGGTTTACGGCAAAGATACAACCCGTGATGTTTCTTTGATGGATATGGCTTTGATTGGCATGAAACTCTTGAAAAAGAGAGGTTTAATTCCCGACTTAGATGTCAGCGACGAAATCAATGCCTGTTCAATCGAAGTGCCTGTAACCATTGACGGAAAAACCGAACAATGGTTGGTACAATTCAAAAATGAAACACACAATCACCCGACTGAAATTGAGCCTTTCGGTGGTGCGGCAACCTGTTTGGGCGGTGCAATCCGTGACCCGCTTTCAGGTCGTGCCTATGTTTATCAGGCTATGCGTGTAACCGGTTCAGGTGACCCAACAATTCCGTTTGAGCAGACTTTGGCAGGAAAATTGCCGTCCCGTAAAATTACAACCGGTGCGGCTGCGGGTTACAGCTCTTATGGTAACCAAATCGGTTTGGCGACAGGTCAGGTTACGGAAATTTATGACCAGGGTTATGTTGCAAAAAGAATGGAAATTGGTGCTGTTATCGGTGCTTCTCCAAAATCGAATGTTGTTCGTGGTGTACCGTCAGCGAACGATGTCATTGTACTTTTGGGCGGACGCACAGGGCGTGACGGCTGTGGCGGTGCAACCGGTTCATCTAAGGCACATACAATGGAGTCAATCGAAACTTGCGGTGCTGAGGTTCAAAAGGGTAATCCGCCGACAGAACGCAAAATTCAGCGTTTGTTCCGTAATGGTGATATTGCCCACATGATTAAACGCTGTAATGACTTTGGTGCAGGCGGCGTATGTGTTGCCATCGGTGAATTGGCAGACGGTTTGACCGTTGACCTCGATAAAGTTACAAAGAAATATGACGGTTTGGACGGCACAGAATTGGCTATTTCCGAATCACAGGAAAGAATGGCGGTTGTTCTTGACCCTAAAGATACTGAGGCTTTTATTAAGGCTGCAAGAGAGGAAAACCTTGAAGCGACTGCGGTTGCCGTTGTTACGGAAGAACCCCGTCTTTTGCTGAATTGGAGAGGCAAGACGATTGTTAATTTGAGCCGTGAGTTTTTGAATACGAACGGCGTTACACAGCGTGCAAAGGCTTATATTTCCACGCCAAAAGCCGAAAATTCCTATCGTCATAATGTGCCGAAGGCATTGGAAGGTATGGATACGGCTGAAGCATTTAAAGCAAATCTTTCCCGTTTGGAAGTTTGTTCACAGAAAGGTCTGTCCGAGCGTTTTGATTCAAGTATCGGTGCGGCAACAGTTTTAATGCCATTCGGTGGTGTTACACAGTTGACACCTGAGGAAGCTATGGCGGCAAAAATTCCGCTGCTGCACGGTGAAACAGATGATGCCACTGCAATGAGTTTCGGTTATATTCCGGGTATTTCCCGTTGGAGTCCGTTCCATGGTGCGGCTTATGCCGTTACGGAGTCGTTGTCCAAATTGGCGGCGATTGGTGCAAATCCGTTAACTGCCCGTTTGACATTCCAAGAGTATTTTGAAAGACTGCATGATGTACCGTCCCGTTGGGGCAAGCCGGCTGCTGCCCTTTTGGGTGCTATGACCGCCCAAATTGAAATGGGTATTCCGTCCATTGGCGGTAAGGATAGTATGTCAGGTTCGTTTGAAGACCTTGATGTACCGCCGACATTGGTAAGCTTTGCCGTTGCCATGACAAAGGCATCAAAGACAATTTCTGCCGCATTTAAGAAGGCGGGTTCTAAGGTTATATATGTTCCGTTGCCAGAAAATAAGGCAACATTGATGCCCGATTGGGAAAAATTGAAAAAGATGTATAAAGCTGTTTATCAGCTTATGCAAGACGGCAAAGTTTTGTCTGCCTCTGTTGTTCGTGAAGGTGGTGCAGCGGCGGCTGTATGCCGTATGAGTTTCGGCAACAAGATTGGTTTCCGTTTTGAAAAGGAATTGACCGCAAAAGAACTGTTTGCACCGTTATCAGGTTCTATGATTTTGGAATTAGCGGAGGGTGCTGAACTTTGTTCTTGCACAACAAGCTATGATTTGGGTTATACGACTGAGGAAAGCACAATTGTTGTTAATGGTACGGCTTTGGCGATTGACGAATTGATTACGGAATGGACAGGCAAGTTGGAAAAGGTATTCCCGACCAAAGCCGCCTGCCCTGCTATGTCAAGAGATATTCCGCTTTATACGGAGCGTAATACTTCTTCTCCCGTTATCAAAACAGCAAAACCAAAGGTATTTATCCCCGTATTCCCCGGTACAAACTGTGAGGTTGATACGGCAAGAGCCTTTGAAAAGGCTGGTGCGGAAACAGAACTGTTGATTGTCAAGAACCTGACTCCGTCTGATATTGAGGAAACGATTGAACGCATGGTAAAGGCGATTGAATCCGCACAGATGATTATGCTGCCGGGCGGTTTCTCAGGCGGTGACGAGCCGGACGGTTCGGGTAAGTTTATTGCGACAACATTCCGCAATCCGAGAGTTTCTGAGGCTGTTAATAACCTTTTGAAGAATCGTGACGGTTTAATGCTGGGTATCTGCAACGGTTTCCAAGCCTTGATTAAACTTGGACTTGTACCGTATGGCGAAATCCGTGATTTGAAAGCTGATGACCCGACCTTGACATTTAACACAATCGGACGCCATATTTCAAGAATGGCTTATACCCGTGTAACTTCCGTAAAATCTCCGTGGTTGTCCTCCGTCAATGCGGGTGATGTGTTCGCTATTCCGATTTCCCATGGTGAAGGTCGTTTTGTTGTTACAGACGAAATGCTGGATCAGTTGATTGCCAATGGACAGATTGCTACACAGTATGTTGATACAAACGGCAAGCCGTCCGACAATACGGAATTTAATACAAACGGTTCTGTTTGTGCGATTGAGGGTATCACAAGTCCTGACGGGCGTGTACTCGGCAAAATGGGACACTCCGAGCGTAAAGGCACAAACCTCTATGGTAATGTTCCGTTTGCAAAAGATCAGTTTTTGTTTGAAAGTGGCGTAAAATATTTCAAATAAACACAATTTCTGATAACAATAAAATGCACTGTCTGAAATCAATCAGGCAGTGCATTTTTTTATACAAATAATTCATCAAAGGTTATGTTTAGAATTTCCTTAAAGAGTTTCAGCTCATCAGGGTAAATATGACGCTGACCTACTTCAATTTTTGCCAAAGCACTTCTTGTTATATCACAACCATTTAACTGCATTTGAGCAGACAAACATTCCTGTGTCAAGTTTGCTCTTTCACGCAAAGAGCGAATGTTTTTACCAAGCTTCTTTTCATACTCAATATTCATGATAACTCTCCTGTTTTTAAAAAAATTTTGAAAAAGCTTGATTTAATTTTATAGATGTGTTATTATTATTTTGCACCTATATAGGTGCAAAACTTTGTGTTATTGAAAAGGAAGAAAAAATATGTCTTTATCGTATGAGAATACAAAAAAGTACTTAGAAATTGTACTTGATTTAGAGAGAAATATTTATATTCAAGAGCAGACTTTAAAGCAGATCAATAGTAAATATAATGCCCTTGCTGTTCCACGAAAATTTAATATGCCACAGAAAGGTTATATAATATTCGATCATACATTAGAAGGTGTTTTAGGTACTATCGCAATGATCATTACATTTGTTGTAATAATAATAACTGGTATTCCTACTCTCGATGTAATTATAAAAGGTGGAATATTTGGATTTCTTGCAGCCATGGTTGTATTTTTCACTATATATTTTATACGTTATATGGTGAAAAGAATATCTGTAAATAACGATTACAATTGTGAACTGCAAAAATATAATCAGACTGTGGCAAATGATAAGATGCGTGTAAATAATGAAAACAGACAAAAAGAATTGATTTCTATCGAATACCAAAAACTGTATGTAAAATATAAAGAAACTAAATCACGATTACAAGAATTATACAATTATGGTATTTTAGATGAGAAATATTGGGGACTTGTTCCGGTTTCCTCAATATACGAATATTATCGAACAGGGCGTACACGCAGTTTAAGTTTTGACCCTTCAACAGGGGATACTGGTGCATATAATATATTTGAAAGCGAAAAAAGGTTAGACAAAATTATAGCTAACACAGAAATTATAATCAAAAAACTTGATACTTTTATAGAAGTACAGAGGAGAACAAATGCGACTATAAGTAAGTTGGTGGCAAGTACAGAAAATCTTTCTCAAAGGGTTCTAAAAAACAACGACCAAATACAAAGGTTGGTTGATAATTCTGAAATATCAATATATAATCAAGAACAAACCAATGCTGAATTGAGATATATGAACTTTATGAATAAAATTTATAGAAGATAATTAAACACATAAAAAGCACGAACTGCTTGCCTGATCAGTTCGTGTTTATCACTTTAATTTTCTTTTAGTTAAAAAATCCCCTAATTTCAGATTGAAATTAGGGGATAATTTTTATTCCTCGTTCGGCAAAGCAATACCGCTGCCACAATGAGCCAAATAAAGTTCAATGAACTTGTCAATAAATGTATCATCAAGCGGCATTTCAATTTGTTCGCCTGTTTTCATGTTTTTCAGCTTTGCACAGTTGTTTTCAAGTTCGCTGTCACCGAGAACCATTGTAAAGACCGCTCCAATTTTATCCGCATATTTCATTTGGGCTTTCAAACTTCTGCCAACAATATCACATTCGGCACTTAACATCGATTCACGAACACTTGACGCTAACTGAAAAGCCTTTAACTGAGCTTTTTCTCCCAAACTTGCAAAATAAACACTGCAAGGGTCGGGCTGAGGAATTTCAATTCCCTGAGCGTCCATAAGCAG
>JBJEQG010000136.1:0-2747 GCA_051881635.1 Acutalibacteraceae bacterium | reverse complement strand
GGGGCTTTTTCGGCAATTTTGGAACATACGGGACTTTTACAGTCCAAAATTCTCATCGGGTTACGCTCCAAACGGGAAAGACAGGTTTCACACAAATCTCCTTTATAAGCCTCAAAGTAAGAACGGAGTGCCTTATGATAGTTGGTACGGCAAGTCGGACAGCCGATAGAGTTAATTTCCAAAGAAAGGTCACGAATACCTAAACGCTCAAATATAGAGTTTGCCACGCTGATAATTTCAGCGTCTGCCAAATAAGAGGCTGTACCGTACATTTCTATGCCAAATTGGTGAAATTCTCTCAAACGCCCTTTTTCGGGTTTTTCGTAACGATAGCATGAAGTAATATAGTAAGTTTTAATCGGATAGCCGTCATTATAAACACCGTTTTCAAGAATGGCTCTTGCCGCACCCGCCGTACCTTCGGGACGAAGTGTAATTGTATCATCGCCTTTTGTTCGGAAAGTGTACATTTCCTTTTGAACAACATCGGTTGTATTTCCGACTGAACGGCAGAAAAGTTCCGTATTCTCAAAAACAGGTGTGCGGATTTCCTTATAATTGTAGGACTGTGCCTCACTTCTCATAATATCCTCAACAAACTGCCATTTATAGCTGTCTTTGGGGAGAATGTCCTGTGTGCCTTTGACGGATTTTGTAATAAGTTCCATTTGTTTTAATCCTTTCTTAATATCAACGGTATTTTTTGCGGTGCTGTATACGATAACAAATTGCGGAAACCGCTTTGTCGGGGAGCAGACGCACACCAAATCGTGTCAACTTTATTTTTAATGTCGGAATTATAACGGTCTTGCCTTTGAGTGCTTTTTCAATCGCATATTGGGCGGCATAACGGCTGTCAATACCCTTTATGGCAAATTTGACATCAGCAACCCGATTGAAGTTTGTATTAACAGGACCGGGACAAAAAACGCTGATTTTAACATTACTGTGTCGTTTTTTCAATTCCGTATAAATTGCCTCCGTCAAACTGACAACATAGTTTTTCGAGGCATAATATGTTGCCATCATAGGACCGGGCATAAAGCCTGCAATAGAGGCAACATTGAGAATATAACCATGGTTGCGTTTCTGAAAATCTTTCAAAAACAATTTGGTTAAAATATGGACAGCCTTTATGTTGGTATCAATCATATTGAGTTCGGTGTCTAAATCGGTAGTAACAAAATGACCGCATAGACCAAAACCTGCACAGTTAACAAGCATATCTACCTGTTCACCTGATAAAATCTGGTACAGACTTTCACATTCGTCTTTGTTGGATACATCACAACGAATACATTTGGCATTGTTTCCGAGTTCCGTTTGAAGTTCCAACATTTTTTCGGTGTTTCGTGCCACTAAAAAAACCTGCCAGCCTTTATATGCCAACACTCTCGCCATATCTCTGCCAATTCCGGAGCTTGCCCCTGTAATCACTGCTTTCATAGGCTGTTTTCCTCCGTAATCTCATAAACCGCAAATGCATTTTGACGGGTTATTCTTAATATATCTTCAACGGGACGGTTAAGAATATCGGCAATAGTTTGTGCGGTATAACGAATCATTGAAGAATCACAGCGTTTGCCACGAAATGGTACAGGTGCTAAATAGGGAGCGTCTGTTTCCAAAACAAGGCGTTCAAGTGGAATATCCTGTACGACTTCAACCGTTTTTCGGGCGTTTTTGAATGTAATTACGCCGCCGATACCGATATACATTCCCAACTTAATAATTTCACGAGCCATTTCAACACTGCCTGAAAAACAGTGGACAATTCCTTTGGGCTTATATTTTTTTAAGAGGGCAAGCGTATCGCCGTGAGCCTCACGGTCATGTACCGTGACAGGCATATTAAGCTCTTTGGAAAGGGCTAATTGGCTTTCAAAAATGCTTTGCTGTAAATCTCTTGGAATATCCTCATAATAATAGTCCAAACCGATTTCACCGATAGCAACTGCCTTTGGGTGTTGAGCCAAAGCGGCAATTTGTTCAAGTGTATCATCTTGTACGGTGTCCAGACATTCGGGGTGAACACCGACAGCCGCATAGATGTAATCATACTTTTCCGCCAAAAGCAAACTTTGACGGGAGGTTTCCAAACTTGTTCCCTGATTTACAATGCGGTCAACACCTTGTGTCGGTAGGGTATATAATAATTCCGAACGGTCACCGTCAAATTTTTTATCGTCATAATGGGCGTGTGTATCAAAAATCATATCTTAATCACCGCTTTTCTCCTATGTCATTAAAAAACTCTACTCTCTATTATAAATTGGCATTATGAACTTGTCAACAATTCCAAAGAAGAAACAATTTGCGGATTTTAGAAAAACTTGCAAAAAAAGGAAAGGTATGTTATAATAATTTTCATATAATTACCAAAATCGTTTTATATAAAAATGAGGTGACTGAATGAAAATTCAAGAATCAGGCGAAAATTATTTGGAAACAATTTTAATTCTTCAAGAACGCAATAAAATGGTGCGTTCCATTGATATTGCAAGAGAATTAGGTTATACAAAACCGAGTATCAGCCGAGCGGTCAGCGTATTGAAAAGCAACGGTTATATTTATGTTGACGGTGCAGGTTATATCACTTTGACCGACAAAGGCGAAACGCTTGCCGAAAAGATTTATAACCGTCACAAAACTTTGACTTCCTACTTAATCTGTATCGGCGTTGACAGTGTAACAGCCGAACAGGACGCTTGCCGTATTGAACATATTATCAGCGACCAGACTTTTGA
>JBJEQG010000135.1:0-10673 GCA_051881635.1 Acutalibacteraceae bacterium | reverse complement strand
TTATGTGCGTGAGGCTATCGGAGTTAAGATTTAATGTTGGGGACTTTGTCCCCAAACCCCTACCAAAGGCTCTGCCTTTGGAAACCACAAAAGGGTTTACAACCCTTTTGAATCCCGTCTTTTGAAATTAAGGGGAAATGAATGATTGAGTGTCAGGCACTTGACGAAAAGGAGATGAAAAGACATGGCAGATATAGCAAGCAAAACCGATAAATTTCTGAAAGCAATAGAAAAATATGCCGAAGAACAGCGTACCAAAATCCGCAGTGAGGCTGAAACCTTTAAGGAAAAGGAGCTTGAAAAAGCGGAAGAGGACGGGATTCATGAGGCTTATGTTTTAATCCAAAGAAAAATGGCGGAAATCAAGACCGAGATTTCCGCTTCTCTTTCCAAACAGGAGGCGGCAAGCCGCAAGGAACTGTTTATCAGAAGAAATGAAATCATGAATGAGGTTTTTGCAAAGGCTGAAAAAAAATTGCAGGAATTTGTAAAAACGGAAAAATATAAACCGCTCCTACTGGACAGTGTAAAGCAAATGTCCTCTGTTTTGAACGGTAATGTAACACTCTATGTTCGCAAGGAAGATTTAAATTTATCGGCAGAAATCCAAAAGACTTTCGGCAAAGACTGCACCGTTGAGGCAGACGATAAAATTCAAATCGGCGGTATAATAGGCAAAAGTTTTTCCATGGGTTTGATTGCCGATGAGTCCTTAGACGCCAAGCTGGCGGAACAAAAAGAATGGTTCTGCTCCCATTCGGGGCTTCGTGTTACGGAATGAGCTGGGATAAATAAATCATACGGAAAACGGTTTCCGTTATCCGTATTTTAAGATAGGTGGATTATATGACAACAAATGATGTTATCTTCGGTATTAACGGCCCTGTTGTCACTGTAAAGGACACACGCTCATTCTCTATGATGGAAATGGTGTATGTCGGTGAAAGCCGTTTGGTTGGCGAGGTTATTGGTATTACGGATAAGTTTACAACCATTCAGGTTTATGAGGAAACAACAGGACTGAAATTAGGCGACTCAATTTATGGAACGGGAGCTCCGATGAATGTTTTGCTCGGTCCCGGTATTATCGACAATATCTTTGACGGTATCGAACGCCCATTGAAAGCGATTGAGGAAAAAAGCGGCTCTTTTATTTCGAGAGGTGCGACTGTTTCCCAGTTGGATACCGAAAAATATTGGAATGTAAAAATAAAAGTAAAAGTCGGCGACAAACTGAGCGGTGGCATGATTTATGCAACCTGCCCTGAAACGGCAATTATCGAACACCGTTTTTTAGTGCCACCGACACTCAGCGGTACGGTTGTTGCGGTTGAACCCAACGGCAAATACCGTTTAAAAGATACAATCGTTACGATTGAGGACGCACAGGGAGAAAAACATAAATTAACTTTGTGTCAGGAATGGCCAATCCGTACAGCTCGCCCATGTGCGGAAAGACTGCCCGCCAATATTCCGCTGATTACGGGACAAAGAGTTATTGATACGCTTTTCCCCATTTCCAAAGGCGGTACGGCGGCAATTCCCGGCGGTTTCGGTACGGGCAAGACAATGACACAGCATCAGCTTGCAAAATGGTGCGATGCGGATATTATCGTTTATGTCGGCTGCGGTGAGCGTGGTAACGAAATGAGTCAGGTTTTGGACGAATTTTCCGAGTTGATTGACCCAAAATCGGGACGACCGATGACGGACCGTACTGTTTTGATTGCAAATACTTCAAATATGCCTGTTGCCGCCCGTGAGGCGTCTATTTATACGGGATTGACACTGGCGGAATATTATAGGGATATGGGATACCATGTCGCAATCATGGCGGACTCAACCTCCCGTTGGGCAGAGGCTTTGAGAGAAATTTCCGGCCGTTTGGAGGAAATGCCTGCTGAGGAAGGTTTCCCGGCTTATCTGCCGTCAAGACTTTCTGAATTTTATGAGCGTGCGGGGCGTGTATCAACTTTGTGCGGCAGTGAAGGGTCTGTTACGATTATCGGTGCGGTTTCTCCGCAAGGTTCAGACTTCTCCGAACCTGTTACCCAAAATACAAAGCGTTTTACCCGTTGCTTCTGGGCTTTGGACAAATCGTTGGCTTATGCCCGTCATTATCCCGCAATTAACTGGATGAACAGTTACAGTGAATATTTTACGGACCTTGACCCGTGGTACAGAGAAAACATGGGTGAGGATTTTATCCGTTACAGAGGGCGTCTGAGTGCGTTGCTCCATGAGGAAAGCAATTTGATGGAAATTGTTAAGCTGATTGGTGCTGATGTTTTGCCTGACGACCAAAAATTGGTTATCGAAACGGCAAAAGCCATTCGTGTCGGTTTCTTACAGCAAAACGCATTTCATGCTGACGATACCTTTGTTCCGCTGCAAAAACAGCTTTTGATGATGAAAGCCATTTTGCACTTATATGCAAAAGCAAAGCATATTATCGCTGCCTCCATTCCGATTTCACGCATTATGGAATTGGGTTTGTTCGACAAACTGGCAAAGATGAAATATGATATTCCGAACAGCAAGCCCGAAATGTTTGATGATTTAATCAAGGAAATTGATGAAAAACTTGCAGGCCTGACTGTATAATCTGACTTTATAAGGAAGTGAATTGGAATGATACTCGATTATGTTGGCGTAAAAGAGATTAACGGCTCATTGATTGTGCTTGACGATGTAGAAAATGCCTCTTATGAGGAAATCGTTGATATTCGTCTTGATGACGGCACTTTCCGTCATGGAAGAATTGTGCAGATTGAGGGCAAGCGTGCGGTTGTACAGGTTTTTGAGGGAACAAAAAATATTTCTCTCGGAAATACACGCACCCGCCTCAAAGGTCACCCTATGGAATTGGCACTTTCACCCGAAATTCTCGGCAGAGTATTCAACGGTGCAGGCCGTCCGATTGACGGCTACGGTGATGTTTTTCCCGAAAAAATGGCAAACATCAACGGTACACCAATGAACCCCGTTTCCCGTGTTTATCCGAGAAACTATATCAATACGGGCATATCAACGATTGATACCCTGATGACGCTGATTCGTGGTCAGAAACTGCCGATTTTTTCGGGTTCGGGTATGAAACATAATGAATTGGCGGTACAGATTGCCCGTCAAGCCAAAATTTCCGATGATGACAGCAAGTTCGGTATCGTTTTTGCCGCTATGGGCGTTAAAAATGATGTTGCCGAATATTTCCGCAAAAGTTTTGACGAAAGCGGTGTTCTTTCCCGTGTTGTTATGTTCCTTAATCTGGCAAATGACCCGATTATTGAAAGAATTTTAACACCGAAATGTGCATTGACTGCCGCCGAATATTTGGCGTTTGAATTGAATATGCACATCTTGGTTATCATGACGGATATGACCTCTTATGCTGAGGCATTGCGTGAGTTTTCCTCTTCCAAAGGTGAAATTCCCGGCAGAAAAGGCTATCCGGGTTATCTTTATTCTGACCTGGCGTCTTTGTATGAGCGTGCAGGCATGATTAAAGGAAGCAAGGGTTCGGTAACTCAAATTCCGATTTTGACCATGCCGAATGATGATATTACGCACCCTGTTCCAGACCTGACAGGTTATATTACTGAGGGACAGATTGTTTTGGACCGTTCTTTGGAAGGTGCGGGTTTATATCCGCCCGTATCGGTTTTGCCGTCTTTGTCCCGTTTGATGAAAGACGGTATTGGTGACGGTTACACAAGGTCTGACCATCAGGCTTTGGCAAACCAGCTTTTCGCCGCTTATGCAAAAGTTATTGATGTTCGTTCTCTGGCATCTGTTATCGGTGAAGAAGAATTATCGCCGAGCGACAAAAAGTATATGGAGTTCGGAAAGCTGTTTGAGCAGTTCTTTGTTAATCAGGGCTATAACGAAAACAGAAGTATTGAGCAAAGTTTGGACTTGGGTTGGAAACTGCTTTCCACTCTGCCCCGTAATGAATTGGACCGTGTTGATGACAAGCTGTTGGACAAGTATTATATCACTGACCACGAAAAACTGAACTTCAAGTCCTATATGAGCAATAATGCAAATGATACAGATGATGATATTTAATCCTGACAGCGGAAGGAGGTAAACGCTATGTCCGTACAGGCTGTACCGACCAAAGGCAACCTCATGGCAACAAAAAAATCGCTGGCGTTGGCGAAAATGGGTTTTGAGCTTTTGGACAGAAAAAGAAATATTCTTGTGCGTGAAATGATGACGCTGATTGACCGGGCAACCGAACTTCAAGATAAAATCGACTCGACTTACAGCAAAGCCTATCTCGCACTGCAAAGGGCAAATATCACATTAGGATTTTGCGACAATATTTCCAAAACTGTTCCCGAAGAAACAAGTCTTCGCCTGTCATACAGAAGTGTCATGGGCGTGGAAATCCCCATTGTTACGATTGACAACGAAGATGAACCGCAATTATATTACGGTCTTTCTTCAACAAATATTGCATTGGACGAGGCATATTTCTCTTTTCGTGCCGTAAAGAAACTGACAACTGAATTGGCGGAAGTCGAAAACAGTGTTTACCGTTTGGCGGATTCAATCAAGAAAACGCAAAAACGAGCCAATGCTCTCAAAAACATAATGATTCCCCGTTTTGAGGAAACCGTTAAATTCATCACTGAGGCTTTGGAAGAAAAAGACCGAGAGGAATTTTCCCGTCTGAAAGTTATCAAACGCCAAAAATCCAAGTAAGTTGGGGGCTTTGCCCCCAATCCCCCACCAAAGGCTCTGCCTTTGGAAAACGCAAAAGGGATTTGTCCCTTTTGAATCCCGATTTTGGGAATAAAAAGGCAGTAGAAAACGGATAGATTTTCTACTGCCTTTTGTTTTGTATAAAAATAAAGCCGTCTTATGAAAATAAGGCGGCTTCATCATTCTTATTTTAAATAACCTCGATAATCATCGGTATGCAAAAGCTGTTTAGCTCTATGCACACGCTCCTTTGTTGGGGGAGCAATACCCTCTAACGGATAATCTAATTTCAGTTCTTTCCATTTGAAAGTACCAAGTGTATGATACGGCAAAATCTCAACACGCTGTACATTCTTCAAAGTTTTGATGAACAAGTCTAAACGGGTTAAAAATTCGTCTGTATCATTACGCTGCGGAACTAAAACATGGCGAATCCATACGGGCTTTTCTATATCGGAAAGATATTGTGCCAAATCCAAAATATTCTGATTAGAACGCCCTGTCAGCACCTTATGACCTTCATCATCAATATGCTTGATGTCCAACAGGATTAAATCCGTATATTTCATGAGTTCATTAAACTTCTCAAAGAACGGACTTTGTCGGGTAAACGGTGCTCCTGAGGTATCAATCGTCGTATGAATATTATTTTTCTTTGCCAACTTGAAAAGCTCAATCAAAAAATCAATTTGGATCAAAGGCTCACCACCGCTAACGGTGATGCCGCCTTTTTTTCCCCAATATTTTTGATAACGCAGTGCAGTATTCAAAAGATCCTGCGGCGTATATTCCTGATACTTGTTTGTTGCCCAAGTGTCGGGATTATGGCAGAACTGACAACGCAAGGGGCAGCCATGAAGAAAAATAACATAGCGTACACCCGGTCCATCGGCTGAACCAAAAGTTTCTACGGAATGAACTCGACCAATTATCGGATTACATTCTGTCATGGCAAGTTCTTGAAATAACATCAAGCTGCTGCTCACGAGTCAAATCGATGAACTTAACAGCATAACCGGATACACGAATGGTAAAGTTTGCATACTCCTCTTTCTCCGGATGCTCCATAGCATCAATCAATTTCTCTGTACCGAATACATTTACATTGAGGTGGTGAGCACCTTGTGCAAAGTAACCGTCCATTACATTAACGAGGTTAACTGTACGCTCATCGTCATCATGACCGAGAGCCTCAGGGTTGATTGTCTGTGTATTGGAAATACCGTCCAAAGCATACTCATAAGGCAGTTTTGCAACGGAGTTCAAAGATGCGAGCAAGCCACTCTGTTCTGCACCGTAGCTCGGGTTTGCACCAGGAGATAACGGTTCGCCGGCTTTTCTGCCGTCCGGAAGAGCACCGGTAGCCTTACCATATACAACATTGGAAGTAATTGTAAGGATTGATGTTGTCGGCTCGGAGTTACGATATGTGTGGTGCTTCTTAATCTTTGTGAGGAATGTTTTGAGCAGCCATACAGCAATATCATCAGCTCTGTCATCATCGTTGCCGTATCTCGGGAAATCGCCCTCTGTAATATAGTCAACAACGATACCGTTTTCATCTCTTACAGTCTTAACCTTTGCATACTTGATTGCACACAAGGAGTCAACAACATGAGAGAAACCTGCAATACCTGTTGCAAATGTTCTTCTTACATCTGTATCAATCAAAGCCATTTCGGCAGCTTCATAGTAGTATTTGTCATGCATATACTGAATCAGGTTCAGTGTATTAACATACAAACCAGCCAGCCAATCCATCATAACATCATACTTCTTCATAACCTCATCATAGTCGAGGTATTCGGAAGTAATCGGTGCATACTGCGGGCCAACCTGTGCCTTAGACTTCTCGTCTACACCGCCGTTGATTGCATACAGGAGGCACTTCGCGAGGTTTGCACGAGCACCGAAGAACTGCATTTCCTTACCTGTCTGTGTAGCGGATACGCAGCAGCAGATAGAATAGTCATCGCCCCATACCGGACGCATAACATCATCGTTCTCATACTGAACGGAGCTTGTTTTGATAGAAACATAGGAAGCATATCTCTTGAAGTTTTCAGGCAGTCTTTCGGAATAAAGAACTGTCATGTTCGGCTCCGGAGAAGGTCCCATATTTTCGAGTGTATGCAGGAAACGGAAGTCGTTCTTTGTAACCATTGAACGGCCGTCCTGACCCAAACCTGCAACTTCCAATGTTGCCCATACCGGGTCGCCGGAGAACAATTGGTTGTAGGAAGGAATACGGGCAAACTTAACCATTCTGAATTTCATTACGAGGTGGTCAATCAATTCCTGAGCCTCAGACTCTGTCAATGTGCCGTTGTCGAGATCTCTCTGGATATAAATATCAAGGAATGTGGAAACACGACCAACACTCATTGCAGCACCGTTCTGTGTCTTGATAGCTGCCAAATAACCGAAATAGAGCCACTGAACAGCTTCTCTTGCGTTTTTAGCCGGCTGAGAAATATCATAGCCATAGCTCAAAGCCATTTCTTTCATCTGAGCCAATGCATTGTACTGCATTGTGATTTCTTCTCTAAGACGGATAATATCGTCTGTCATTGTGCCGTCGCCACAGTTATTGTAATCCTCTTTTTTCTTTGCCATAAGGAAGTCAATACCGTAAAGTGCAACACGACGATAGTCGCCTACGATTCTGCCACGACCATAGGTATCCGGCAGACCTGTGATGATTTTGTTTTTACGAGCTGCTCTGATTTCAGGTGTATAAGCATCAAAAACACCCTGATTGTGTGTTTTGTGATATACAGTGAAAATCTTATGAAGTTCGGGGTTCGGTGTATAGCCATAGTTTGTGCAAGCCTCTTCTGCCATTTTGATACCACCGAAAGGCATAAATGCTCTCTTTAAAGGCTTATCTGTCTGCAAACCTACAACCTTTTCGAGGTCTTTCAATTCTTCGCTGATATAGCCCGGCTTATGAGATGTGATTGTGGATACGATATCTGTATCCATATCCAAAACGCCGCCCTTAGCACGCTCTTCTTTTTGAAGACCTTGAAGTACACCCCAAAGTTTATCTGTTGCTTCTGTCGGTCCTTCCAAGAAGGACTTATCGCCCTCATAAGGTGTGTAGTTGTTCTGTACGAAATCTCTAACATCTACATCGTCTTTCCATTTTTTGCCCTGAAATCCATTCCATTGTTCAAAAGTTGCCATTGGATTTTCTCCTCCTTTTATTCTACAAAGTTTCCTGAGGATACTTTGTTGATATAATTTCGTCAAATACCGATTTTCTTCTCGGCACTTAAATTATAACAAAACTATTTTATTTTTTCAACCCTAAATATATACTACATTCAAAATCTTTTTTTGTATATTTTGTATATAGTTAGCAAACTTAACACAAAATATAGTGTTTCTTTACTTGTTTCCAACATTTTATTGGGAAAAAGAAGAAAAAATATGTCATATATGATACACAGAATTTAAAAAGCCATATATTACATAGATTGTAAAATTTTGTTAAAAATAGCGGCGGCAACTTTATCTTTTGTCATACAGGGCAATTCTACACTGTTGTCTTTTGTTATCAGAGTGACAACATTGGTATCCGTACCAAAACCCGCACCTTCAACTTTTAAATTATTGGCAACAATCATATCCGCATTTTTGCTTTGGAGTTTTTTGCGGGAATTTTCCAAAAGATTTTCGGTTTCCATGGAAAAGCCGCAAAGAAACTGTCCTGCTTTTTTATGTTCTCCGAGATATTTCAAAATATCTGTTGTGCGTTTAAAAGTTACGGTTAATGTACCGTCAGATTTTTTAATTTTGTTGTCATTAAAAAATACGGGTGTGTAATCAGATACTGCTGCCGCCATAATGATAATATCCTGTTCATCGGCACGGTTACGAACAGCCTCAAACATTTCTTCGGCAGAACGCACGGAAACAACATTGACGGAATAAGGTGCGGAAACTTCCGTCTTTGCCGCAACATAAGTCACTTCCGCTCCCCTTTGCATTGCAATTTCCGCTAACGCTTTACCCATTTTACCTGTGGAATGATTTGTAACAAAACGAACAGGGTCTAAACTTTCCTGTGTTGCTCCCGAAGTCACCAAAACTTTTTTGCCCAGCATATCTTTTTCCGGAAAACGGATTTCCTTTAATATGGCATCGAGTAATGTTTCTTCGGACGGCAGTTTTCCGACACCGACATCTAAATTTGCCAACGCTCCTACGGCAGGTTCAACAACCTCAATGCCGTATTTGCGGAGTTTTTCCAAATTATCCCGTACAATCGGATTATTGTACATATTGGTATTCATGGCGGGAGCAACAATCTTTTTACACCGACACGCCAGAACTGTGGTTGTCAGCATATCGTCCGCAAGACCGTTTGCAATTTTGCCGATAACATTAGCACTTGCCGGAGCAACAATGCACAAGTCGGCTTTTTTTGCCAAAGCCACATGTTCAATATTATAGTTGAAATTGCGGTCGAATGTATCAACCAAACACTTATGATTTGTAAGTGTTTCAAATGTAATAGGATTGATAAACTGTGTTGCATTCTGCGTCATCAAAACATGAACATCACAATTCAGTTTCGTCAGCATACGCACCAAATTGGCAATTTTATAAGCGGCAATACTGCCTGTTACACCGACAACAACCGTTTTTCCCGTCAGCATAAAAATTCCCCCTCTCAGGATATTTGTCCGTGTTTTTCGTATCTCGTACAACGGCCGATTTCGTTTTTGCCCTCTACAAAAACAACATGAGGACGATGTTTTTCCGCTTCTTCGGGTGTCATTTCACAATATGCCATAATAATAACATGGTCGCCTATTTGTACCATACGGGCCGCCGCACCGTTAAGGCAAACCATACCGCTGTTTTCCTCACCGCTGATTGTATAAGTTTCAAAACGATTGCCGTTCTCAATATCCACGACCTGCACCTTTTCGTATTCAAGAATACCTGCCGCTTTCATCAAAACAGGGTCAATCGTAATACTGCCCACATAGTTTAAAGAGGCTTCGGTAACAACGGCACGATGAATTTTTCCTTTGAGCATGGTAATTGTCAAGCCCTATCCCTCCTATACTTTTGTTATCATTGTTTATTTTGAAAAAGTAAAGTTGTCAATTAAGCGTGTCTTGCCGATTTTGACGGCAATCGCCGTCAAAACGGATTTTTCAATCTTCTGTACCGGTTCAAGATTATCCGAATCGACAATCTCTACATAATCAATATATGCCAAAGGTTCGGTATTGATTATATCAATAATTGCCTGACGCACAACGGCTGCATTGGTTTCTCCGCTCTCCATTAACGCTTTACCCTTTTGGAGAGAACGGTTCAAAATGGTTGCCGCCTGTCTTTCCTCAGCGTTGAGGTAAGTGTTGCGGGAACTTTTCGCCAAACCGTCATTCTCCCGAACAATCGGACAGCCGACAATTTCAATATCGAAATTTAAGTCACGCACCATGCGGCGGATAACCGCCAACTGCTGGGCGTCTTTTTCGCCGAAATAAGCACGGTCAGGTTTTACTATATTAAACAGCTTGCCGACAACAGTGCATACACCTCTGAAATGAATTGGGCGTGATTTACCGCATAAACCTTTTGTTAAAGCGTTCATATCAATAAAGGAACAAAAATCTTTTGCATACATTTCTGACGGTTCGGGGTTGAAAACCAACGCCGCTCCCGCATTACGGCACAACGCACAGTCATGTTCAAAGTCACGGGGATAACTTTCCAAGTCCTCCGTAGGACCAAATTGCATAGGGTTGACAAAAACGCTGACAACCACACGGTCATTTTCGGCAACGGCTCTGTCAATCAGGCTTTTATGTCCCTCATGAAGATAACCCATTGTCGGCACAAGTCCGACAGTCAAACCTTCTTTTCTCCATTGTGCCACTGTTTGGCGAACTGTTTGGATTGTTTTTGTTGTTTCCATGTTCATTACCTTCCTTATT
>JBJEQG010000134.1:7840-10898 GCA_051881635.1 Acutalibacteraceae bacterium | reverse complement strand
GCTCAACCTGTACAAAGACAATGGTCGAAAAATCCGCAAGAATTTGAACAGCCGACTTCCCAACCTTATGCACAGCCAACGGCTCAACCTGTACAAACAGCCGAACCCGCAAGACCTGCACAGACAGCACAAAAGAAATGGTCGAAAAATCCGCAGGACTTTGGAGGCTCAGCGGCTGAAACCGTCAACGGACGCAAAACTTCTTTACAGCCGATTGAATTGTCAGCAGACAGCAATCCGACAGGTGACGATAACCTCCGTGAATTGCCGTATGAAGAAAGCAGAAGCCGCAGTGATGCGAACTTTGATGAGGACAGATATGTTCGTAACCTGAAACAGCAGATTGAACAGGGTGCTGCCGAAACAAGTTCTGTTGAGTCAAATCCGGCATATCAAAGCAAAACGGACTTTGTTGAAGAACCGATGAAGTTTGACGGAAAGGCATTACCACAGCCGACTTTAAATGTTGTAAAGCTGCCGAAACAGTCCAACAAAAACAAGTTTGCTATTTTAATTCCGATTGTTTTGGCGATTGCCCTTTGCGTTATTGCTTATGTCATGATTTCAGGATTGAACAATAAAGAAAACGAACAAAGCAGCGGTACATCGTCATCATCATCTTCTTCATCTTCATCGACATCTTCCGCCTCACAGCCCTCAAAGGTATCTTTTGAAGATAAAAACGGCGAAGAAATTTTTGAAGTGGATTTAGATACTGAGGTTTAATTTTACATATAGAAAACGGTTCTATCCTCGCCGCTTTTGAATACATTTTATAATAAATGTGTTGCAAGGCGGCGAATGTTTTGTAAATTATAGGGACAAGAGGTGAGGGGAAAATGAAAGAAACAGTCGGAGCTATCATTTGTGTAACCGCCATAGCATTGATGTGTTTGGGCGACAAATCCGTTTCTCCTCATGATATGCCCGCCGCAGAGGAAACAATCACACCACAGATTTCGGAAACAGTATCGTCCGAACTTACACCAGACACCTTTGAAAGTACATTTCCGAAAGAAACCTCAAACGAACCGTCTGTTCAATCCTCCCAAAAGGAGAACACTTTTGATATTCAAAGTCTTTTGCCCGACAGTCTGTATTGGGACGCTGAAAATGAAGCTATCAAGTATGTTACACCTGATACAAGTATTCGGGTTTATTTTCCCGATATATTTTGTTATGTTCAGGAGGACCGACCGTCTGAGGACGGCATTTGTCTTGCGACTGAGGACGGAAAAGCGGCGTTAATGATTGGGACAATGCCCGTTTGGAATGTAACGCCGATGAATTTGGTTGAATATCTGAAAAATCAATATACTGACAGCACTGTTTATCTGACGGATAACAAAGATGTCGTTTGCATTTACGATACAACAGACAATGAGGGAACGGCATGGACTTATTTTCTGCGTGTGCGTATTTGTGAGAACGATTATTTTGAAATAGCCGTTATGTGTCCGACAAATCAAAAAAGCCGTTATTCCAATATTTTCAGCCGAATAGAAGTGACAAGCCTGCGATTTTGATATATC
Organism: Acutalibacteraceae bacterium; assembly: GCA_051881635.1. Taxonomy (GTDB): domain Bacteria; phylum Bacillota; class Clostridia; order Oscillospirales; family Acutalibacteraceae; genus JBJEQG01. The sequence continues at coordinate 9,366 of JBJEQG010000134.1, read as the reverse complement.
ATAAAAACAAAGAAGCAAGGGAGAACAAATAAAGTTCTTTCCTTGCTTTTATATTTGGTATGATTTAATCTTCGGTCAAGCCTTTTTCAAAAGGCTTACAGGGGTTCGGGGACAAAGTCCCCGACTTCATTGCCATGCGTGGCGGAGCGTATCAACGGCGGCGGAAATGTCTTCAAGGGCAATCCCCGCAAAACCCAACCGCACTGTTGTGCTGTTTTCTCCCTCCGATACACGCACGCCTGCCGCCTGTGCCGCCGCACATAAATCTTTCTTTGTGTCATGCAGACAAACCGTTATATACAACGATGTTTCGTGTAAAGTTATATCCATAGATGAAGAAAAACGCTTTTGCAGACAGGATATAAGCATTTCGGATTTTTCGTTGTATAATTTCCGCAATTTCCGTAAACGGCGTTCCAAATGCCCCTGACGAATATACTCCGCCAAAGCGGTTTGTTCGATTTTGGACGCTGTTTGATTATAGGCATGAATTTTTGTGCGGTAACTTTCCAACAGTTTGTCGGGTAAAACCATATAACCGATACGCACAGACGGCAAAAGCAATTTCGAGAATGAACCGATATAAATAACACGCTTTTCATCTGAGGCCTGCAAAGCCGGAATTGGGTGAGCGGTATAACGCAATTCCCCGTTATAATCGTCCTCAATAATGATACCGTTTGTTTGTCTTGCCCATTCCAAAAGTTCAATGCGGCGGTTCATTCTCATGGGCTGACCTGTGCGAAGATTACCTGACGGATTGACGAAAATAATGCGAACATCTGACGCATAAAGATTTTTTATGAAATCATTATCATCACTGTTCCAATGGGTGATTGTATAGCCGCAATCCTCAAAAACCTGTTCGGCTCTTGCAAAGCCACCGCTTTCCATTGCAATTTTTCTACCGAATGGTAAAAGCAAACCGCCCAAAAGATACAAAAGCGGTTGTGTTCCCGCACCGATAACAATGTTGCGGCTGTCGGCATGAAGTCCCCTCGCCCCGTTTCCATAAATCGCTAATTGTTCACGCAAAACGCTTTCGCCCTGCGGTTCACCATAGGAAATCAAATCCTTTTCCCGTTTTAATGCCCCTTTGATATAACTTCTCCATAATTTAATATCGGGGGCTGAGGCATCAATACAATCACTGCCGAGATTATAACGGTATGAAATTTTCCTGTCTTGAACAGTGGCAACACTTTTGCGGTTTTCTTCCGCATTATATATTTTTTTTATGCGGGCTTGTACATAGTATCCGCTTTGCGGTACGCTTTCGATATAGCCCTCCACACAAAGCTGCTGATAAGCCGTTTCAACCGTTGTGCGGCTGAGTTTCAAATCCTCCGACAATTTCCGTATGGACGGCAATTTTACTCCATAAGGCATTTGCCCTGTTTCTATCGCTTCACGAAACGCCTCATAAAGCTGTCTGTACAACGGCATTTCCGATTTCCTGTTCAACTGCACCAAATCAAAAATCATATCTTTCCTCCCTTATGGCGGGGCTTTGCCCCGCACCCCAC
>JBJEQG010000134.1:0-7740 GCA_051881635.1 Acutalibacteraceae bacterium | reverse complement strand
AAATTTGCCGTTTCAGGACAAAAAAATTCGCCCGAAAAGCAATCCCCTTTTGCTTTTCGGGCGAACTGTATTTAAATACCCTTCCTTATTTAAATAACCCTTTTTGGGAATAACCAGACCCCTATCTCTGATTATTCTTCATCTTGGAGTGCAGCATAACCTGTTTCTCCTGTTCTTACCTTGACAACATCTTCAACATCATAGATGAAGATTTTACCGTCACCGATATGGCCTGTGTACAATGTCTTAACTGCTGTGTCGATAACAGTCTTAACCGGTACTTTGCTGACAACAAGCTCAACCTGAACTTTCGGCAGGAGGTTCATCTCAACCTCAACGCCACGATAATATTCCGTCTTACCCTTTTGTACACCGCAGCCGAGAACCTGTGTTACCGTCATACCTGTGATACCAATGTCATTCAAAGCATTCTTCAAGTCTTCAAACTTGCTCTGCTTCAAGATAATGTCAATCTTTGTTAACTTAACATCAGACGCTGTGGCTTTCTTAGATGTTGCAAGCTGTACAGGTACGGCAACATCTGCCGGAACTTTCTTGTCATCTTTGCTGCTGCCCTTGCTTGAACCGCTGAGTACAGACGGTACATTCGGCATAAAGTCAGCATAAGCATTTGCGATACCATGCTCTGTGAGGTCAAGTCCACGCATTTCTTCATCTCTTGACGCTCTAAGACCGATTGTGTGTTTGATAATGAGGAAAAGAACCGTAACTGTTACAACTGTCCATGCGATAACGGAGAACATACCCAATAACTGAATACCCAACTGTTGGAAACCGCCGCCATAGAACAAACCTGTAATACCGTCCTGACCTTTGCCGTTTGCGAAAAGACCAACTGCGATTGTACCCCAAATACCGTTAAACATATGAACTGCAACAGCACCAACCGGGTCATCAACCTTCAAAACATAATCCAAAAGCCATACGCCGAATACTACCAATGCACCGGCTACTGCACCGATAACAACTGCACCGATTGCATCAACATCAGCACAAGGTGCTGTGATTGCAACCAAACCTGCCAGAGAACCATTCAAAGACATTGAAACATCGGGCTTGCCATGTTTAATCCATGTGATTGCCATTGTTACACAGGTTGCAACCGCAGGTGCGATTGTTGTTGTAACAAAAATCTGAGCCAGGTGTGCATCACTGTTTGCAGCCGCACCGTTAAAGCCGTACCAACCAAACCAAAGAATGAACACACCCAAAGCACCAAGTGTTAAGCTGTGACCGGGAATAGCTTTCGGTGTAACTTTGCCTGTCTTTTTGTCTTTAACAAATTTACCGATACGGGGTCCGAGAATGATTGCACCGATTAAAGCGGAGATACCGCCAACCATGTGGATTGCACAGGAACCGGCGAAATCAACAAAACCGAGCTTTGCAAGCCAGCCGCCGCCCCAAATCCAGTGTGCTTCAACCGGATAGATAACGGCACTGATTACGGCACTGTAAATACAGTAAGCACTGAACTTTGTACGCTCTGCAACGGCACCGGAAACGATTGTTGCTGTTGTTGCACAGAATACGAGGTTAAATACGAAATTTGCCCAATCGAAATTTTCCCAATTATTGAAAATATCAATATTCGGAATACCAACAAGACCAAATAATGTGTCTTCACCGAACAGCAAACCAAAACCTAACAGAACAAATACAACTGTACCGATACAGAAGTCCATAAGGTTTTTCATGATAATGTTGCCGGCATTTTTTGCTCTGGTGAAACCCGTTTCTACCATAGCAAATCCGCACTGCATGAAGAAAACAAGGGCGGCACCAATTAGAAACCATACCGCTTGTGTTGTCATATAGAATCCTCCCAACAAAAAATTAAAGACGCATATCTAAAACACAACCATAACATGGTTGTAGTTCAAATACACGCCTTTGTGTAAGTTTATAAAAACATCTTTTAAGATGCTCTTACCGATATTAAATTGCCTTTTGGGTACTAAAATCGGATAAAAGCGGTCGGCTGCCTTAGCCGACCGCTACCCCGATTGATTGTTCAATCGCTCTGAACAATTATCTTACACTAAACAGCATCTCGCCATAGGACGGATACGGCCAGTATTTAGCGGCCATGCTCATTTCAATTTCATCGGCTACCGCACGGAGTTCCTGCATTGCAGCGAATACTTTATCTTTGTAATAAACAGCAAGGTCCTTGACATCGTAAATATCCTTTGCACCAACAACAGCCTTGTCGAGTTCCTCAGTCTTTTTGTAGAGGCTTGTAAGCAAAGTGGAGAGTTTATCAATGACTGTAACCTCAACATCTGTAGAGATTGCACCGCCAAGACTCTTCTTTGCTACGGCTGTATCCGTCAATTCCTTGATGTAGGAAACAACAGCGGGAATGATGTCTTTTCTTACCATATCAAGACTTGTCAAAGCCTCAATGTTGATAATCTTGCTGTAATTTTCAAGCTGGATTTCATATCTTGCATGAAGTTCTTTTTCGGTAAATACGCCGTGTTTCTCAAAGAGTTTAACATTCTTTTCGGAAATATAGTACGGCAAAGCATCAGGCAAAGTTTTGAGGTTCAGCAAACCTCTCTTTTCAGCCTCAGCAACCCATTCATCGGAATAGTTGTTGCCGTTGAAGATAATTGCCTTATGGTCTTTCAAAACAGACTTCACGAGATTTTCAACAGTTGTTTTGAGGTCATCTTTGGAATTTTCAAGAATTTCCGCAATCTGTGACAACTCTTCTGCAACGATTGTATTCAAAATCTGGTTCGGACAAGCGATATTCTCGGAAGAACCCAACATTCTGAATTCAAATTTGTTGCCTGTGAAAGCAAACGGAGATGTACGGTTACGGTCTGTTGTATCCTTTACAAAGTTCGGAACGGCACTTACATTTGTATCCATAATCTGCTTTTCGGACTTTGTAACCTCGCCACCATTCTCGATAGCTTGGAGAACATCGGTCAATTCATCACCAAGGAAAATGGAAATGATAGCCGGAGGTGCTTCGTTTGCACCAAGTCTATGGTCGTTGCCTGCACTTGCAACGGAAACTCTCAGCAAATCCTGATATTCATGAACGCCCTTGATAACGGCTGCCAAAAATGTGAGGAATACATAATTCTCACGGGGATTTTTGCCGGGGTCGAGGAGGTTCAAGCCTGTGTTTGTGGACAAAGACCAGTTGTTGTGCTTACCGCTGCCGTTTACACCTGCAAAAGGTTTCTCGTGGAGCAGGCAAACCAAGCCATGCTTTTCGGCAGTTTTCTTCATAATTTCCATAGTCAACTGGTTATGGTCGGTTGCAATATTTGTTGTTGTGAAAATCGGAGCAAGCTCATGCTGTGCCGGAGCAACTTCGTTATGCTTTGTCTTTGCATAAATGCCCTGTTTCCAAAGTTCTTCATCAAGCTCTTTCATGTAAGCGGAAACTCTCGGCTTGATAGAACCGAAATAGTGGTCTTCCATTTCCTGACCTTTCGGCGGTCTTGCACCGAACAAAGTTCTGCCGCAGTAAATCAGGTCTTTACGCTTGTTATAAACATCTTTGTCGATGAGGAAATACTCCTGCTCAGGACCTACTGTTGTAATAACTCTTTTAACATCATTCAGGCCAAGTGCATGAAGTACACGAACAGCCTCGTGGCTGATAGCGTCCATGGAACGGAGCAACGGTGTTTTCTTATCAAGAACTTCACCTGTATAGGAGCAGAATACGGTCGGAATGCAGAGAGAACCGTCTTTGATAAATGCGTATGAAGTCGGGTCCCAAGCTGTATAACCTCTTGCTTCAAAAGTTGCACGGATACCGCCGGACGGGAAACTTGACGCATCAGGCTCGCCCTTAATCAATTCCTTGCCGGAGAACTCCATGATAACATTACCGTCAGCAGTCGGGGAAATAAAGCTGTCGTGCTTTTCGGCGGTAATACCTGTCATCGGCTGGAACCAGTGTGTGAAGTGTGTTGCACCTTTTTCAATCGCCCAATCTTTCATAGCATTTGCAACAACATTTGCAACGCTCAAATCCAACGGTGTGCCGTCGTTAATTGTCTTTTTGAGTGCCTTATAGACATCTTTCGGCAAACGCTCTTTCATCACAGTATCGTTGAATACATTACTGCCAAACAATTCAGGTACATTCATTGTTTATACGCTCCTTTAAAAATAAATCTGCAAAAAAGTAAAAAGGTGCCGTAGGCATTTAACCTACAGCACCTTTGCTGTCGATAGTGATAGTATAAACGATATTTTGCTCAAAGTCAAGTCGTTTTTAACGATTTTTGATATTTTTTGAATTAGCACAATTTTTATACAAAATGCAAGAAGTCATAGTGCAATTTATACAATTATATGGCGGTTTATTATAGATAAACAGCGGTCTTGTTTTTAAAAATATGTGCGTAGGGTATAAAAATATTCTTTTGTACTCTATTCTTATGCTTGCATTGGAGTTATTATGACTAACTCATGGCGTGTGAAAAACAAATACCAAAGTCCGCTAAATGCTGACTTTGGTATTGTATAAAAATCTATAAAAATCCAAAAGCTCCGATTATTCCGCCTTAAACATGACAGGAGTCACAATCGTGTTCGGCGGGAAAATCGGCGGGATTATAAGCTATGTTGTTGCGGTCATAGTAATCCTTAATCGCCGCTTTGATAGCCTCCTCTGCCAAAACGGAACAGTGCAGTTTATGTGCAGGCAAACCGTCCAATGCTTCGGCAACCGCTTTGTTTGTAAGGGTAAGTGCGTCTTTGAGCGGCTTGCCTTTAATCATTTCAGTCGCCATGGAACTTGACGCAATCGCAGAACCACAACCGAATGTTTCAAACTTCACATCTGTTATGATGTCGTTCTCTATCTTCAAATAGATTTTCATAATATCGCCACATTTGGCATTTCCAACCTCACCTACACCGTCAGCGTCCTCGATTGTGCCGACATTACGGGGGTGCATGAAATGATCCATAACCTTTTCACTGTATAAAGCCATATTTGAACACCTCTTTCATTTTATCTTTACTCAAAGCATGAATTGTTTTTTGCCCGAAACAAGGTCATGCCAAACAGGGGACATATTTCTGAGATAGTCCACAACCTGAGGAACAACCTCCAAAATATAATCAATTTCTTCTTCGGTATTGTATTCGCCAACGCTTAAACGCAGTGAACCATGTGCAACTTCATGCGGTCTGCCAATCGCCAAAAGAACATGGCTTGGGTCTAACGAACCCGAAGTACACGCTGAACCCGATGAGGCGGAAATACCCTTGCTGTCCAAAAGCAAAATTAAGGACTCGCCCTCTATGCCCTCAAAACAGAAATTGACATTACCTGCCGAGCGGTGTTCACGGTCACCGTTTAGTGCTGAATGTGGAATTTTTGACAAACCGTCAATCAGCTTTTCACGCAGTGCCAACGCATGGGCGGTATTCTCCTCAATATGCGTACAAGCTTCCTCAAATGCCGCCGCCATACCGACAATCGCAGGAACATTCTCCGTTCCCGCCCGTTTGCCCCGTTCCTGACTTCCGCCCTCAATCAGGTTTTCAAGGCGTATGCCTTTACGGGCATACAGCAGTCCGACACCTTTCGGACCATGAAATTTATGGGCAGACAGGGAAAGCAAATCAATGTTTTGCTCTTTGACATTGATATTGATACGCCCCGCCGCCTGTACGGCGTCCGTATGGAACAAAACGCCCTTATTTCTGCACACCGCACCTATTTCGGAAATCGGCTGTATTGTGCCTATTTCGTTATTGACATACATAACCGTAACCAGACAGGTATCTTCCCGAATAGCCGCAGCTACCTCATCAGCGGTAATTAAGCCGTTCTCATGAACATCAAGCAGGGTTACTTCATAACCCTGTTTTTTAAGTTTGTTTAATGTATGAAGAACGGCATGATGTTCAAACGCTGTTGAAACAATATGCTTTTTGCCCTTTTTCGCTCCCAATGCCGCCGCTGAAATAATCGCCTGATTATCCGCCTCACTGCCACCGGAAGTAAATGTAATTTCTCTCGCCTCACAGCCGAGATATTTTGCCATGGTTTCTCTTGCCGACTGCAACGCCTCGTTTGCCTTTTGTCCAATCGAATACAGACTGGACGGATTTCCGAAAAATTCTTCCATATAAGGCAGCATTGCATTTATCGCTGTACGGCTCATTTGTGTTGTTGCCGCATTATCTGCATAAACCTTCACACTGACACCTCCATTATTTACAATACATCATTATTCTTGTCCGAAAATTGTTTTTTCAATCAACAATCATCAGACTGTTTAATAGCTTATCAAAAATTAAAGTTCAGGTCAAGCCTTGCCCACTGTTTGATTGTTATTAAACAAGTCTATTTATAAAACCGCCAATCTGTATCGCACAAATTGACGGTTTTTATTCCAAAAGCAGATTTAACTATTTATCACTCATTAAAAAGTGCTGTGGAAAGGTAGCGGTCACCTGTATCAGGGAAAAGAACAACAATGTTCTTGCCCGCATTTTCGGGACGCTTTGCGATTTCGATTGCCGCATACAATGCCGCACCCGATGAAATGCCTACCAAAATTCCTTCTTTTCTGCCAATCAGCTTACCTGTGGCAAAAGCGTCATCGTTTGAAACGGGCAGAACTTCATCATAAACCTTTGTATTCAAAACTTCGGGAACAAAGCCCGCACCGATACCCTGAATTTTGTGCGGCCCTGCAACACCCTTAGACAATACGGGTGAAGAAACGGGTTCAACCGCAACAACCTTAACATCGGGTTTCCTGGATTTCAAATATTCGCCGACACCTGTAATTGTACCGCCTGTGCCGACACCGGCAATAAAGTAATCAACCGCACCGTCCGTATCTTCAAAGATTTCCGGACCTGTTGTCTGACGGTGAGCCTCAGGGTTGGCAGGATTAACGAACTGTCCGGCAACAAAGCTGTTCGGAATTTCTTTGGAAAGCTCTTCCGCCTTATTGATTGCACCTTTCATGCCCTGTGAACCATCGGTCAAAACCAATTCCGCACCGTATGCTTTCATAAGCTGACGGCGTTCAACGGACATCGTTTCGGGCATTACGATAATAATTCGGTAACCTCTTGCGGCGGCAACGGACGCAAGTCCGATACCTGTGTTGCCCGAAGTCGGCTCAATAATAACAGAGCCTTCTTTGAGGATACCTTTTGCCTCAGCGTCATCAATCATGGCTTTTGCAATTCTGTCCTTGACTGAACCGGCGGGATTGAAGTATTCAAGTTTTGCCAAAAGTTTGGCGGAAAGATTATATTCCTTTTCGATATGAGTCAATTCAAGTAACGGAGTTTTGCCAATCAGTTGGTCGGCAGATGTATAAATTTTTGACATAATTAATCCTCCTTTACAGCCTCAAAGCCTTGTTCAAGGTCTGCAATAATATCATCAATATGTTCCGTACCGATAGAAAGACGGACTGTGTTCGGTTTAATGCCGCTTGCAAGCAGTTCTTCTTCCGTCATTTGGCTGTGGGTTGTCGATGCGGGGTGAATAACAAGTGACTTAACATCGGCAACATTGGCAAGCAGTGAAAACAGTTTCAGGCTTTCCGTAAATTTCTTTGCTTTTTCCGCACCGCCCTTAATTTCAAATGTGAAAATTGAAGCCGCACCATTCGGGAAATATTTGTCATACAATTCTTTGTCTTTCCCTTCCGCCAATGACGGGTGGTTAACCTTTTCAACCTGTGGGTGGTTTTTGAGGAA
>JBJEQG010000133.1:0-2359 GCA_051881635.1 Acutalibacteraceae bacterium | reverse complement strand
TATGGCTGTGAGAGTGGGAATGGTCAGCTTGGGCTGTGCCAAAAACAGAGTAGATGCGGAAATGATGCTTTTTTCACTGCGTGAGGCGGGTTTTGAACTTGTTGCCGATGTCGGCTATTGCGATGTTGCGATTGTCAACACCTGTGGATTTATCGAGGACGCAAAACAGGAAAGCATAGATGAAATTTTGGAATTGGCTCAGCTTAAAAAAGAAGGACGGCTGAAAGCCATTATTGTGACGGGCTGTTTGGCGGAGCGTTATCAAAGTGAAGTCATGAAGGAACTTTATGAGATTGACGCCGTTGTGGGTTTAGGCTCAAACGCTGATATTGCTGACATCATCAATAAGGTTTTGGCGGGCGAAAAAGTCGAGGCTTACGGTGAAAAGGAAACTTTGGATATTAACGCCCACCGTGTACGCACAACACCGTATTATTACGCCTATCTGAAAATTGCCGAAGGCTGTGATAACCACTGCACATATTGTGCAATTCCCATGATTAGGGGAAAATACCGCAGCCGCACTATGGAAAGTATTTTGGAGGAGGCAAAAGATGTCTGTTCCAAAGGCGTTAAGGAACTGATACTTGTGGCTCAGGATACGACACGCTATGGTGAAGATTTGTACGGTAAGCCCATGCTTTCCGAACTGCTCAAAAAACTTGCGGAATTGGACGAGGTTTCCTATATTCGTGTATTGTACTGCTACCCCGACTACATGACGGACGAACTGATTGATACAATCGCACATACGGACAAGGTTTTGAAGTACATTGACCTGCCGTTGCAGCATTGTAGCAAAAATGTACTGAAACGCATGAACCGTCATGGTGACTATGAAACTTTGACGGCGTTAATCCAAAAGCTCCGTAAGGAAATTCCCGATTTGACTTTGCGTACCACTTTGCTGACGGGTTTCCCCGGTGAAACAGAGGAAGATTTTGAGGAACTGTCCAAATTTGTTCAGGAAATGCGTTTTGACCGCATGGGCTGTTTTGCATACTCTGCTGAGGAAGGTACGGCGGCGGCAAAATTCAAGGACCAGATTGACGATGAAGTCAAGGCACACCGTTGCGATATGATTATGGAACAGCAACACGATATTATGTGTGCCGAAAACGAAAAAATGATTGGCAGAACAATCAATGTTTTGTGTGAGGGTTTTGACCGCTATGCCGAATGTTTTTACGGACGCAGTAAGGCAGATGCTCCCGAAGTTGACGGAAAAGTTTTCTTTACGGCGGCGGATAAAAAGCCTAAAATCGGTGATGTTGTGCCTGTATCCGTAACAAGCACATTGGATTGTGACCTTGTGGGTGAATATTTGGGATAAGGCACAAGTAGGGAGGTGCGGTACGGCTTTATGAATTTACCGAATAAATTGACCGTTTTAAGAATTGTCATTGTTCCTTTTTATGTGTTTTTTCTGTTCATGCCCTCCATACCGCATCACTATCTTATAGCGGTGCTTTTGTTCGGGGCGGCGGCATATACCGACCATTTGGACGGTACGATTGCACGAAAAAGAAATATGATTACGGATTTCGGCAAGTTTGCCGACCCTTTGGCGGATAAAATCATGGTGCTTTCCGCTTTAAGCTGTTTTGTGCAGTTGGGGCTGACAAATGCAGTGGTTTTGATATTGATTATCACACGAGAATTTATGGTTACATCTTTAAGGCTTGTCGCTGTCGAAAAAGGTAAGGTTGTTGCCGCAAATGCATGGGGCAAAGCCAAGACGATAAGCCAAATTGCGGCTGTCCTTTTGATTTTGCTTATGCAGTATATTGTCGAATTGAATACAATGGGCTGTATTTCAATTTCAGATATGGATACGGTATCGTTTGCTTTTGATATTGCAAATCAGTTGTTGATGTGGATTGTTGTTCTCTTTACATGGATTTCGGGAGCAATCTATATTTGGGATAACAGAGAATTTATAAAAAACGCAAAATAACGCAGATAATTTTCCGAAACAGACTTCCATTTTTGAACTTTTGGTATATAATATAATAGATAGGCATATCTTGAAATAGGATAATATCCGTATAATATGGTTGATGCGTTGGAGCGGGAGAAGTAACTTTGAAACGGCAAGACAGAGAGGGACGGTGGCTGAGAAGTCCTATTGTACGGCTGAGTGAAATGCACCCGTTAGCACATGGAGTGAAATAACAGTAGTTTCATGCGGTCAAGCCCCGTTACAGGCTGTAACAGTTTCGACTGTTACCGAGAGTTGTTCGGCAACGAACAACTGAATTCGGGGTGGAATCACGGGAAACAATCCCGTCCCTTTTCATTAAAGGGGCGGGATTTTCTTTTTACGGCGTGAATGGTTGAGGGCGTTGCCCCCAACCCC
>JBJEQG010000132.1:0-2427 GCA_051881635.1 Acutalibacteraceae bacterium | reverse complement strand
CTTGCGGTTTCCAAAGGCAGAGCCTTTGGTGGAGGTTTGGAGGCAACGCCTCCAACAGTCCAAATTCTTTAAAAGGAGGTCAGCCGTCATGCCGCAGCCGAATAATGTTTTGAGCCATGAAGAACGCCTGAAAGCCAAAACGGTTATAAGTACAAAATATGCCCATTCATATTTGACTTTGGGAAACAATGAGGTTTTAATTGAAGATTTGAGTTGTTCCGCCAAAATCCTGATGTATTATTTTCTGAGCCAAGCCGAACATGCGTATGACAGCGGTATTTTTGTGGCTGTTCCACGAATTTATGAAGAAACGGGTTATAACCGCCATAATTATTATCCCTGTTATCATGAACTTATTGATAAGGGATATATGTGCGTTCAGCACCGTTTCAACACAAGTAATGCCTTTGTTTTTCCGAAACACGAACCAATGCTTGCCGAAGCTGAAAAAACAATCCGTTTGCCAAGACGGCTTTTGTTGGATAAGCGTTTGACAATAAAAGAACGCTACCTGATTATTCTTACCGCTGTGCTTTATCAGGATTATGATAGGGAGCATATCAAAACGCTTTTGGACACTAACGAAAACAAGTATCAAAGCATGATAAAACACCTGACGGAACTCAAATATTTATCCTTTGACGAGAGCGGAAAACCGTCTTTCTGTTCTATCAATCAAGATGTCCGAATGTCTTTCACAAAGAATAAACTTGCAGAGGGGGAGGACAATGCCCTTTAAAATCGTTTCATGCCCTTATTGCGGTGCAGATTTACGCTATATGCCCCAAAACGGACGCATGGACTTGTGTCAAAAAGAGGAGTGTATAACGCAAAGAGTACAGCGTTTTGTCAATTTCTTTAAAAAGATTGATGTTAGCACTGTGAAAAAAAAGCATATCAAGGCTTTGATTATATCAGGGCGATTGTCCCTGTTTTCCGATATTTATGCTCTTACCGTAAATGATTTTATTCGTTTTCCGAGTATCAACGCTTATACTGTTTGTGATGCCATAGAAAAAAGCCGCAATATGACTTTGAATACACTTTTGGCGGCGGTGGGTATTCCATATATTTCCAAAAATACATCACAGCTTGTTGCCGAGTATTTCAAATATGATGTGGCGGCGTTTAATCGTGCCTTTATAACCACTAAATCAAAACTGCTGAGTGATATAGATATGGACCGGATTCAGCGGTTCGCATCGGTTTTGGAAGGGCATATCGAAAAACATTTCAGTTATCAGTATAATGTTATCGAATGGACACAGCTTTTGCGACAGTTGGATTTGAAACGCCCAAAAAAAATCCCCATTGAACCCAACCCGATATTTTTCCAAAAAAAGGTTTTTATTGCAGGCAGTTTTTTGAAATATACCCATACCGATTTGGAACGGCGTTTGCGTAGTATGGGAGCGACTGTTGTCGATACGATAAATCAGGCAGATATTTTGCTTGTCGGCTCACAAGCGGCAAATAAAATTATTACCGCCCAAGAATTGAACATAGAAATCATAACCGAAAAAACATTCATGGAATTTTAATCAAATAAATTCCATTGAACTTGCGTTAAAATAATGTCCACATCAATGGAAAGTCAGGTTTTTTGGACATAAAATTCCCCTATGGCAGTTTCTTTTATTCTACCATAGGGGGCTTTTTTATGGTTCGTTTTTACCGGACTTGTTCACGGGTCTATATTCTTTTTATTATTAAAATATAAATATATCCCAAACAATAATGTGATAATTAAAATAAGTAAATCAAAACAAAATATGTTTACTCCTAACACATTTAATCTGTTTCTAAAAATAACGCCAAGGAGCATTAGTATAAAATCACATACAAAAGAAGTTATTGCTACTTTATATGAATGTTTATTCTTTAATAAATATAACAAAGGACTCAATAAACCGCATATCAAATTACCAATCCAAAACACAAGTAAATAAATAGGATAATCTGTAAAATAGTCTACAACTATTTGACCATATCCTTTGCTTTCATAGTAATTCGGGTTATGAGATAACATCATAAACAAATCATAAATTCCCATTATATATATAAACAATACAAACAATGCAAATAATACACCATACCATTTTAACTTTTTCATATTTTTACTTCCTTTTGATTTATACTTTGTCATTATCATTTTCTTTGGATAAAACTTGGTCCACTACACTTTCTATAACATCAGATTTCATAAGAGCAATTCCACGCTCCTTATCACAGAGGACAACAATAGAGTCACCCGGTTTTATATTAAACATAGCTCTTGCTTCTTTGGGTATTACAATTTGACCTTTTTCTCCAACCTTTGCAATTCCCACATATTTATCTTTTTCCAATTTAAATTCCTCCTGTTATTTTAATTATACTTTTCATACTTATTATACTTTATAAAAATCAAAAAATCAATAGATATTT
>JBJEQG010000131.1:0-11889 GCA_051881635.1 Acutalibacteraceae bacterium | reverse complement strand
AGTGAATATGAAAGAAGCAATCTATTTTTCAAAAGTTGAATATAAAGAGTCCATTGGATACGGGAATACTTCTAGTATTATACTGCTGAATATTCCTGAACAGGAATTGTCATATCAGGTCTTTGAATGGAAAAGACAAATGCCTTCTATTCAGGGAGTCTGGTTAGAAGAATGGAATGGACAGACACGGACTTATGACATAGCAAGGCCGGTAAAGAAAATAAAAAACTTTAAAACAGGGTTTACTGAAAAAACGATAATAGATGATCAATATGAGCAGAAAGTAGTTTTTTCGTATGCAATAAAGCTTAAAAATCAGCGGATGAAAGAATTGCTGCCATATTGTAATGCATTAGATTTTGAACCATTCCGTGGCAAAAAAAATGTCTATGAGTGATGAAGGATTTATAGGATACCGTGATGAGGTTCATGTATCTTTTAGAGCAATTACAAATTCATATATATCAATGTTGGAATTACCAATGAATTATTATTATGATGAAGAACATATATGGCCAAGTGAAAAACTTTATTGATATTTGATAAAGACCTATTTTGAAGGTAATAGTAAGCTCAGAAGATGGGGACTAACTTATGGAGGCTGGTCATTATTCTTTTAATCCAGAAACATTGTCAGATTATAACCTTTAATTAGATGTTAGGACAACAAATTCGGCAATTTAACTTTTATGTAAATATTATGCTGTAGATTATAGATAACATAGGGAGGAAAAGAAAAATGGAATTTATAACAGAAAGATTAATTCTTCGTCCGTGGAAAGATACGGATGCAGACAGTTTATACGAGTATGCAAAAGACCCTGCTGTGGGACCGATTGCGGGCTGGCCGATACATACAAGTGTCACATATAGTCTGGAAATAATAAAAAATGTTTTATCAGCAGAAGAAACATATGCTGTATGCCTTAAAAAAGACAATAAAGCCATTGGCAGTATAGGGTTAATACCTCATATGCAATCGCATATATCTGTGGTAGAAAATGAAATAGAAGTTGGTTATTGGATTGGTGTTCCTTTTTGGGGGAATGGATATATACCAGAAGCCATAAGAACAATGCAAAGACATGCTTTTATAGATTTAGGATATAGTGCAATGTGGTGTGGTTATTACGATGGAAATGAAAAATCAAAGAGATGTCAGGAAAAATGTGGTTTTGTTTACCACCACACAGAAAAAGAAAAGCTGTGTGCTTTGATGGGAGATGTCAGAACGGAGCATTTTACATATATTACAAGGGAGCAGTGGTTAAGAGGTGGCTAATATCATAACAAGTTGTAGAATTTTATGTAGTGCAGTTCTTTTGTTCGTTCCAGCATTATCTCTATCTTTTTATATCTTGTATATGATAGCTGGATTTACTGATATGATTGATGGAATGGTGGCAAGAAAAACGAATACCGTCAGTGAAATTGGTTCTAAACTAGATACTATTGCGGATTTCATTTTTGTAGTGGTCTGTTTAGTTAAGTTACTTCCGTTGTTGGAAATACCTGCATGGCTTTGGATATGGATAGTTTTAATAGCGGTTATAAAGATTATCAATGTGATTTCCGGATTGGTTATTAAAAAGAAGTTTGTGGCAAAACATACATTTATGAATAAACTTACAGGTTTAATGCTATTCATTGTTCCATTTACACTTTCTATAATTAAATTGAAGTATAGTGCAGTTGTGGTTTGTTCTATTGCTACATTTGCAGCAATTCAGGAAGGACATTATATCAGAACTGAAAGGGCTTATTAAAGAATATCTGTCAAGCCTACATTATTTTAATGAAAAACACGCCATGTCGTAGTACATAGCGTGTTTAAATTTATTCGTATTGTTCAAGAATTTCAATGAATTTTTCGGGTGTGTAAACGGTTACAAAAGATTTAGCGTAATCTTTTTGATTGCGAGTAACAATGTAGTCCATTTTTGAACGCTGAGCAGTTTCTATCATAACCGCATCTTCAAAGTCAGATACATCTGACGAAATCGCTTCAAAAACATCAACAGCCATACTATCAAGCATATTGACTACAGAAAGCAGTCGGCTGAGTTTTGAACGGGCTTCCTTATCACTGTGTGTGCAGCGATGAGTCAAATAATAAATGTCTGTAGCTGATTTTGCGGTAATAAAACCTGTGAACAAATCCATTGCCGCAGCTTGCATAATTTTCTTTGCATTCTGTGCAAATGGTTCTCTGTTTTGAAGAAAATCCATAATAATACAGGTGTCAAGCAGCACATTCATACATTATCAAGCCTCTCTTTTGTTGCTTCTTCCAAAGTCATTGTATCAGGGACGCTGCCAAATAAAGAATTGACGGTTTCAAGTTTATCCTGATAAGGAGCTGTCAGCTTTGCAACAGTTTTTCCGTTACGGGTGATATAAATATCCTCTGTTGCAGCCATAAGAAGATACTTGCCAAAGTTCATTTTAAATTCGGTTGCAGTGATAGACATATCATCAACCTCCAATCTTATTTATCAATTATAGTATAGCATAATCGAACGAAATAATCAATATAATCGAATGATTTTCAAACTATTATTGAAAATTTTATTTTCTTATTTACTTTTACGCTTTTCTATGATAAAATTTTATCGTATTAAATTTATGGCTCAGCCAAAAGAAGGGAAAGAAATGAATCTGAAAATCAAAAATGAAAGTACAGATTTTTTGTTTAAAGCAATTTTAAATCTTCAAACCGTAGAGGAATGTTATGCCTTTTTTGATGATTTATGTACTGTTCCGGAAATTCGGGCAATGGCACAGCGTCTTAGCGTAGCAAAAATGTTGAATGACGGCGAGATTTATAACGAAATTGTTTCCGAAACGGGAGCAAGTACAGCAACCATAAGTCGTGTTAAGCGTGCTTTGGAATACGGCAGTGACGGTTATACCTTGATTTTTGAACGCATGAACAATAACAGCACTGAGGACGGAGAAAAGTCATGAAATCTTATACCGATTTTGCGGCCTTTTATGATACCCTAACTTCAAATGTTGCGTATGAACAGAAAGCCGACTACCTTTTGGAGCTTTTCAAACGCCATAATCACACAGCAGGATTAACTTTGGATTTAGCATGCGGTACAGGCACATTGACTTTGGCACTCAAAAAGCGGGGAATAGATGTTTATGGTGTCGATGCGTCTTGGGAGATGCTCTCTGTTGCCCAAGAAAAGGCATACGAAGCAGGCGAGGAGATTTTGTTTTTGTGCCAAAAAATGCAAAAACTTGACCTTTACGGTACTGTGGATACTTGCATTTGTGCATTGGATAGTATAAACCATTTGACAAGTACCAAAACCGTTGAAAATGCCTTTAAGCGTATTTCGTTGTTTATGAACCCAAATGGACTTTTTGTCTTTGATGCTAATACGATTTATAAACACGCTTATATTTTGGGTGATAATTGTTATATTTACGATACCGAAAAAGTATTTTGTGCATGGCAAAATAACTATGAACCGTCCAACCACAGTGTAAAAATCACATTAGACTTTTTTGAGCCTGATAATGGTCTTTATCGCCGTAGCAGTGAACAGTTTTCCGAACGGGCATACATCCGCAAAACATTGGAAAAGATATGGACAGCGGCAGGATTTGTTTTGGAAGCTGTCTATGATGAGGATAGTTTTAATCCGCCGCATGAAAAAACACAGCGGGAAATTTATGTATTGAGGAAGAAAGAAAATGAGCAAGGATAAGATTATTAGATGTATTACTTCTGACGGAGCGGTTATGGCATCTGCCATTGATGCCTCAAATTTGGTTTATACCGCCTCTAAAATTCACTGTACATCTCCCGTAGCCACTGCCGCTTTGGGGCGTCTTTTGATTGCCTCATCAATTATGGGAGCTCAGCTCAAACAGGAAAATGCAAGTATTACATTGCGTATCAACGGCAGTGGTGAACTTGGTGCTGTTATTGCAGTTTCCGACAGTAAGGGTAACTGTCGTGGCTATGTTCAAAATCCGCTTTGCCCAACCGAATATTATTCGAGCGGTAAATTAAATGTAGCCAAAGCGGTTGGCAAAGACGGTATTTTAAATGTTATGAAAGACTATGGTTCAGGTGACCCGTATATTGGACAGGTTGAACTTGTTTCAGGCGAAATTGCCGAAGATATTACCAACTATTATGCAACCAGCGAACAAATTCCGACAGTGTGTGCATTAGGTGTATTGTTGGATAAAGAGGACCATGAAGTTTTGTTGGCAGGCGGTTTATTGATTCAGCTTTTGCCGGGAGCAACAGATGAAACAATCAATAAAATCGAGGCAAATGTCAGCCGTCTTGAACCCATGACAATAATGCTTGCCAAGGGTATGAATATCAAAGAAATTTGCGATACGGCGTTGCAAGGCTTTGAAGTTGAGGTTTTAGACGAAATGCCAATTAACTATGCCTGCACTTGCAATCGTGAGCGTGTAATTAACTCTTTTCGTATGTTGCAAGATGATGAAATCCGTTCATTAGCAGATGAAAAAGGCTTTGCTGAGGCAAGCTGTCATTTTTGCAATAAAAAATACAGATTTTCAAAGCTGCAATTAGAACAGATTATCAAAGAAAAACATCAATCACAGGAAAATAAATAATTCACTAAAAAGCAACAGATACCAAAAGCATCTGCTGCTTTTTGTTTAGAAGATAAAAAATAGTTTATAATAAGCAAAAAGAGAAAGTTGAGGAAAAAGAGATATGCTTGATGTTTTAATTGTCGGCGGCGGGGCGGCAGGTTTGTCCGCCGCCGTTTATGCCAAAAGAGCGGCACTGAATATTACCGTACTTGAAAAAGAAAAATATGGTTTCGGACAAATTATGTACAGTGACTGTGTAGATAACTATTTAGGATTTTACGGCGTGGACGGTCTTTCGTTGGGTGAAAAATTCAAAAAACACGCTGAGGCGTTGCAAGTTCCTTTTGAATATGGTACAGCGGAGCGGATAGAAAAGGCGAATGATATTTTTTCGACAACTTTGAAAAATGGAAAGGTTATTCAATCCCGTACAATTATTTATGCTGCCGGTGCAGAGCATAATAAAATGGGTGTGGGCGGTGAGGAACGCTTAATCGGACATGGTGTTTCGTACTGTGCAACCTGTGACGGTGCATTTTATCGCAATAAAACCGTAGCGGTACTCGGTGGAGGTGATACAGCCGTCAGTGATGCTCTTTATCTTTCGGAAATTTGCAGAAAAGTATATCTCATTCATCGCCGTTCGGAATTTCGTGCAGCGGCTGTTTTGCTCCAAAAAGCAAAAGACACACCAAATATAGAAATTATAACCGAAACCACATTGGCTGAAATTAGAGGTTCGGCCTGTGTTTCCGAAATTATTTTAACCTCAGGGCAGCATTTGGCAGTTGACGGTGTATTTATTGCGATTGGTATGCGTCCTCAAACAGACTTTTTAAAAGATTGGATTAACCTTGACCGTAATGGTTATATTATTGCCGTTGAAGATTGCATAACCAATATAAGCGGTTTTTTTGTAGCGGGCGATGTTCGCACAAAAGCGTTGCGTCAGGTTGTCACTGCTGTTTCTGATGGGGCAAATGCTGCTATTTCCGCCGAGCGTTTTTTGCGGAATTGAAGAACCGTATTTCATATTTTTCAAACAAACGACATACTTATATCCTGAAAGGGTGTGTGTTGTTGTGTTTGTACTGTCGTTCAGTCCCAGAAAATTAGGTAAAAAGGGGATTGCTGTTATTGCCGGCATTTTATCCATTGTTGTTATTAGCATTATTGTATTGGTCAGTCATCATGGTCCCAAAACAAGCATGGTTTATGGAGATAAAGAATATTCTCTTTGTGCAAAAACCGAAGAAGAAAGAATATCTTTTCTAAAAAGTATTGCCTGTGAAACAAATGCAAAAGCTGATGCTGTAACAAAAGTTACTATTCCAAAAGATTTTAATGCCGTTTATACAGAATATAATGAACTCCAAAAGGCAGTTGGATTTGATTTAATGCCCTATGGCGGTACAGAATGTTTGCAGTACACCTATAATGTTAATAATGCCAATACACCAACGCAAGTCAATCTTTTGGTGTACGATAATGTTATTATCGGAGGAGATATTCAACAAACGGAAACCAACAGCATGGTTTATGCTCTTTTGGATAAAAATATAATGATTTGTCCCAAAAATAATAACTCAAAGATTGAGGAAAGCTCAGTATATCTTGACCCGTCCGAAGTCAGTTCCACAGAAAGAGCAACATTAGCACCCGACCCTAATATGCCGGAAGCACCAACCGATTAAATTTTGAAATATAAAACCACATAAAAAATTCGTTTATTTTTCTTTAAAAGAATGATTTGGTACAATCGTACTATTTTATTGGGGAAGATATTATTGTATTTCCTTATGGTTCATGTTAGAATTGTATCAACGGTTCGGGGAAAAGAGTATATTTGTATCAGAAGTATGAGTTTTTAATTTTGTTTATAAAAAGAACAGTTTGTTTATTATTTTTTAGAACAGGAGTACGAATAATATGTTGTTGAACAGATTTTTGCCAAGAACAGAATTTGAGTCTTATGAAGACTTCAAGCAAAATTACAAAGTCAACATTCCCGAAAATTTTAATTTCGGCTATGATGTTGTTGACGCATGGGCAGCGGAAGATGAAAACAAGAAAGCACTTGTATGGTGTAATGACCATAACGAAGAAAAAACATTTACTTTTAAGGACATCAGTCTGCTTTCTAATCAGGCGGCAAATTACTTCAAGAGTCTTGGAATCAAAAAAGGTTCTGTTGTCATGTTGATTATGCGTCGCCGTTGGGAGTATTGGATTTGTGCCGTAGCACTGCACAAAATTGGTGCTATTGTCATTCCGGGTACACTCCAATTAACAAAAAAGGATATTATTTATCGTGGAAATGCCGCAAAGGTTTCCACCTTTGTCTGTATCCATGATAAATTTGTTATTGACCAGGTAGAACAGTCAGAGCCTGAAATTCCAACATTAAAGAATAAAATTATTGTCGGCGAACCGCAAAATGGTTGGGATTTCTTTGAAGAAGAAATTGCTAAATTCCCAAATACATTTGAACGCCCCACAGGTGATGAGGCAACCACCGCCAATGATATTATGCTTGTTTACTTTACATCGGGTACAACAGGTATGCCAAAAATGGTACAACATAATTTTGCCCACCCTCTCGGTCATATTGTCACCGCAAAATATTGGCAGCAGGTACAGGAAAACAAACTGCACATGAGTGTTACGGACTCCGGTTGGGCAAAGTTCGGCTGGGGTAAGATTTACGGTCAATGGATTTGCGGTGCGACTATTTTCGCTTATGATATGGATAAATTTATCCCCACAAAGTTATTGGAAGTTATGTCCAAATATAAGCTGACCACTTTTTGTGCACCGCCTACAATGTATCGTTTCATGCTCCAAGAAGATGTTAAAAGCTACGACCTTTCTTCCATAGAGCATTTTAGTACAGCCGGTGAGCCTTTGAACCCTGAGGTTACAAAGCGTTGGTTTGAGGCAACTGGAAAACATATTTATCCTGGTTTCGGTCAAAGTGAAGGCAGTGTATTGATTGCAAGTTTCCCATGGTTTCCGCTCCGTCCCGAAACAATGGGAAAACCTTCTCCACTTTATGATATTCAGCTTTTGGACGCAGACGGAAATCCTGTCGGCAAAAATCAGGAAGGTTCTATTTGCGTTGTTGATGTTAAGAACAATCCGCCTGTCGGTTTGTTTACAGGCTACTATCTGGATCAGGAAATGACAGATAAAAATCTTCTTGGCAAATATTACAATACAGGTGATATGGCTATTGAAGATGAAGACGGTTATTATACTTTTATCGGGCGTAATGATGATGTTATCAAATGCTCAGGTTACCGTATCGGACCTTTTGAAGTTGAAAGTGCCATGTTGGAACATAAAGCGGTTGTTGAGTGTGCAATCACAGGTACACCCGACCCGATTCGTGGACAGGTTGTTAAAGCAACAGTCGTTTTGGCGAAAGGTTATGAACCAAGTGAAGAATTGGTCAAAGAACTTCAAAATCATGTCAAACACACAACTGCTCCATATAAATATCCAAGAGTTATAGAGTTTGTTGATGAACTCCCCAAGACAATCGGCGGAAAAATCAAGCGTGCTCAAATTCGTAGGGAAGATGAGTCAAAGGTTAATAACCAATAAATGATTTATAACTTCTGCTTGTCAGATATTACAGTTAATATTTGACAAGCAGAAATTTTTATAAAAAAATTGTATTTGTTAAAAATATTTCTACAAAAACATTTTACAAGCTATTGCGAATAAATTAAAAATATAGTATAATGTTCAAAAGCAGTAAACATTTGGAGGTTATATGATGGATTATCTCGGAAAAAAATGTCCGATATGTTCCGAACGCTTTCACGAAAACGATGACATTGTTGTATGTCCCGAATGTGGGGCACCATATCATAGAGAATGTTATCGCTCCAAAGGCACTTGTATTTTTCCTGAACTTCATGAAAAGCATGAAACCTGGCACGACCCCGAAGACAATCAAAATGAAGAGGAAGATGTCATTTGTCCGCACTGTGGCAGGCACAACAGTAAAGATAATGTCCTTTGTGTCCATTGTGGAAAAATGCTGTATTTAAAGGATACAGAACCTAAAATCAATAATGCGGAAAATAATAGCAATACATCAGAACAAATGCCGTTTATGGGAACAAATGGAACAATACCTTTTATTATGTTCGACCCTATGGGCGGTGTTGCTCCCGAAGATGATTTTGAAGGCGTTTCGGGTGCGGAACTTGCCAAGACTGTTAAAGTTAATACACCATATTATATGAGCGTTTTTAAAAACATTAAAGAGGTAGGTATAAGTAAATTTAACTTTGCAGCTCTTTTCTTTGGCGGAGGTTGGCTGCTCTATCGTAAACAATATCTAAAAGGCGGTATCATTACGGCAATAACAGCTATTTTGATTATTGTTCAGGATTTCCTCAGCTATGGTTATGCCGCTAATATTTGGAGAGCAGTCCAAACAAATTTGGAAAATGCTAATATTGTTTCGGCAAATATTACCACTTATCTTACAGAATTGTTTAAGTTCTCAACAGGTGAAATTATTATTGCCCTCTTGCCATATATATGTTCCTTTGCTATTTTTATGATTTCCATTATTTTAGGTTTTACAGCCAATAAAGCCTATTATAAAAATCTTATTAAGAAAATCAAGAGTATCAAGCAAGAAAAAAGCGAAGCGGAAGTAACACAAACCTTAGATGAAAAAGGCGGTGTCAATCGTGGTATTGCATACACTTTGCTTATTTGCGAATTGATTATTTCGGTTGTGCCGTTTTTCTTTATGTAAATAAAAATAAAAATTCAGGAGGAAAATTATGAAGGTAACAAAAGCCGTCATTCCTGCCGCAGGACTCGGAACAAGAGTTTTGCCCGCAACTAAATCCATGCCGAAAGAAATGCTTACGATTGTGGACAAGCCCGCTATTCAATATATCGTAGAGGAAGCCGTAAAATCCGGCATCACGGATATTTTAATTATCACAAACAGAGGTAAGGGCATTATCGAAGATCATTTTGACCGCAGTCCGGAACTTGAAGAGCGTTTGTTGGCATCAGGAAAAAATAATGTTTATGAGGAAATTGTCAATATTTCCAAAATGGCAAATATTTATTTTATTCGCCAAAAAGAAACGAAAGGATTGGGCCATGCTGTCAACTGTGCCCGTTCTTTTGTCGGTAATGAACCGTTTGCAGTTTTGTACGGTGATGATGTAATTTTGGGTGAAGAACCTGCTTGCGGACAGTTGATAAAGGCATACGAAGAATTTGGAAAATCAGTTGTTGGTATTAAATCTGTACCTGCTGACCAAATTTTCAAGTATAGTTCCTTAAAAGTTGAAAATCTGCATGATAATATTTTCAGCTGTACCGATATGATTGAAAAACCCAAAACACCCGAAGAAGTTTTGTCATTGTATTCCATTTTGGGACGCTGTGTTTTAACACCTGATATTTTTGATATTTTGGATAATACAAAGCCAGGTGCGGGCGGAGAAATTCAGTTAACCGATGCAATGGCTGAATTGGCTCGTACAGTTGGAATTGTCGGTGTTGATTATACCGGCATACGCTATGATATGGGTGATAAACTTGGTATTCTCAAAGCAACAGTTGAGGTTGCACTTTCCAATCCAATATTGGGAGAACCGTTTAAAGCCTATTTGAAAGACTTGGTATCTACACTTTAAAAAATGACATAAAAGACAATACTTTTAGAATACGGTATAACCTTATATTTTAGGTTGTACCGTATTTTTTGTGTTTTTAATTTTATATTCAATAGAAAATATGCACACAAAAAATCCGTTTTTTGCCAAAGTCTTTATAAATGTGCTACATTTTTTGAATAATCCTGTTAAATTTTAGACAATTTGTCTTTTTACATAAAAAAACATACAAAAATTCAAACATATTTCCCCTATACTTTATGAAAAACTTGATGTATAATATATACAAGTTAAAGAGATTGGCTCCCAAACTTAAATTTGAAATATATTATAAATTGAAAGGGGATTTCATTATGACAATGCAGGTTATTACACAACGCAAAGAAAAGACAATTTATCGAGATGGCGATACCACCGTTAAGGTTTTCAGCGAAAAGTTCCCCAAGTCCGATATTCTCAACGAGGCTTTGAACCATACAAGAGTTGAAGAAACAGGACTTCCCGTTCCCGCTTTCAAATCTGTGTCCGTCATTGACGGTAAATGGGCGATTTCCATGGAGTTCGTAGAAGGTAAGACCTTGGACGAGCTGATGGCAGAAAACCCATCAGAGGTTGACAAATACCTCGATATGTTTGTTGACTTGCAGCTTACTGTACATAGCAAAAAAGCTCCATTGCTGAATAAGCTGAAAGACAAGATGAACCGTAAAATTTCCGCATTGGATTCATCTGTTGTAGATGCCACAATCCGCTATGAGCTGTTGACGCGTTTGGAGTCTATGCCGAAACATAATAAAGTTTGTCACGGCGATTTCAATCCAAGCAATATCATTATAGATAACGAAGGCAAGGCTCATATCATTGACTGGTCACACGCTACACAGGGTAATGCTTCTGCCGATGCCGCAAGAACATATTTGCTCTTTGCTTTGAAAGACCAAACTTTGGCAGATAAATATCTTGACTTATTCTGTAAAAAGAGTGACACCGCAAAACAATATGTACAGCAATGGTTGCCGATTGTTGCCGCTTCTCAGTTAGGCAAAGGTATTCCCGAAGAGGCTGAGTTCCTCAAAAAATGGGTAGATGTTGTTGATTATCAGTAATTTTTTCGTATAATCCCTTTCTTATCCCTTATTTCCACAGAAAGACCGCTTGCATTATGCATGCGGTCTTTCTGCGTTATGAACTGAGTAATTTTGTTTTGGAGAGTTTCCCGCAAATCAGAGCAATCGGACACGATAAACAAGCCCACAAAAAACTGTATAATGGGCAAATCTGTCCCAGAATATTAAACGGACGAGCCGAATAGTCCCAAACTCCCATTTTAAAAATCAAGTTGACAACACAACCCACAGCAAATTCAATACCCGTAATAATACCACTGCCTAAAATACATTTTTTCCATAGCTGAATTTTTGATAATTTTAAAAAAATATTATAGAGCATGGAAAAACAAACACCGCCTGTAATAACCATTGTCCAATGTGTATATTGTCGCCAAAGAATCTCTATAATACCATAACCAATGCCGCCCAAAATCAAGATTAGACTTTGCCCACATATTTTTTTCATCATTTTATTTTCACCCGCATATAGCTTGTGCGGATTTTCCGAAAAAATACAAAAAATA
>JBJEQG010000130.1:0-2524 GCA_051881635.1 Acutalibacteraceae bacterium | reverse complement strand
ATGTCATGATAATCCAATCCGACTTTTTGCATAATCTCAAAGCGTTCTCTGTCCTCATAACCCTCAGAAGTTTGTTTGTAATAGATAATCAAAACCATAGCGGCAGTAAACAGAATACCCAAGAAAATACCGACAAATAACAGTCCACCGTAAACTTCATAAAGGCTTGTTCGCATTTCAGGTTTTGACGAAAGAAGCAAACCGTATTCTCTAAGGAAAGCGTTATCATCGCTAAATATTTTATTGTTTAAATCGTCCGTAAAGGATATTTTTTGAGTGTTTGTACCGCTTAAATCAAAAGCATAGCCATACATAGAGTTATTACTGTAATAATCTTCGGGATTTAAATGTGCTAATTGTTCAAAACTCTCATCGGAAACAATGATAATTGTATTGATACTCATAATGGCATAATCGAAATTAAGACTATTCGGTAATATGTTTGAACTTTCCATAACCTTATAGTTTTGGTCAAGAAATACAATTTCCTTATTATTACAAACAGCGTCATCTTCACTGAACAGGAGAATTTCATTTGATTTTAATACAGCTTTTTTGTTCAAAATACGGTTATAATCAGATACGGAAATAACATCTATATGATGTATGTCATTTAGATTGGAAGTATAATCAGTTTGGTTATCTATTGAAAATTTGCCGTTATTATAACAGACACCAAAGGCTACAAAATAACTTTTTGAAATGTTTGAAATACTCAGTTGATGTTCTTTTGCAGTTTCGTTTATAATTTTTTCAACCGAAGAAGTTATTTGCTCTTTGTTGTTGTCGGAACCTACATAAACAGACAATATAATGTCATGGGAGTAGCTTTTGTTCAGGGTATCTTCCAAACCAATCATCAAAGTTGTAGTTACGGAAAGCATAACCAACACCATAGTCGAAAGAATACAGATATTTGCCAAGCCGACAGCATTGCGTTTCATGCGGTAAATCATGCTTGAAACACTGATAAAATGATTGGTTTTGTAGTAGTATTTTTTATTTTTCTTTAACAGCTTTAACAGCGTGACACTACCGACCGTAAAAAGCAAATATGTGCCGACAACAACCAAAATAACCGCCAAAAAGAAGTTTGTTATGGCATATTGAATTTGTTCCGTTGTCAGCGATATGTAATAACCGCCGCCCAAACAAAGCACTCCCAAAATGGTCATGATAATTTTGGTTTTCGGTTCTTTTTCGCCTGTTTTTGTGCTGTGCAAAAGTTCAATCGGATTGGAAAGATGAATGCGTCCGATACTGTATAAGAATATAACAAAGAAAATTCCGCCGAAAAAGAGAACAGTTGTTATAATCGGCTGAAAAGAAATAGAGAAATCCAAAGTTAATTCCGCATCAATCATGCGGAGCAAAAGCATATATAAAAGTTTGTTGAGCAGTATACCGATAGCTAATCCCGCCACTAAGCTGATAACAGCGACATAAAGCGTTTCCAAAGCAACGATTTTGGAAATATGTTTTTTCTCCATACCAAGAATATTAAAGAGTCCAAATTCCTTTTGACGGCGTTTAATCAAAAAGCTGTAAGTATAAAACAGAAAGATAACCGCAAAAATGCCCACAACCCAGATGCCAAGATTTAAAATATAGGGAATAAGTCTGCGGCCCACTTTCATTTGCGTTAAACCATCATTCATGCTTAACGAAATAAAGCTGTAAAACATAATAATTGTCAGCGTACAAGTGATGATATAGGGGATATAGTTTCGGGCATTTTTTCGGATATTATCCATAGCCAGTCGGGAATAGAAAAAGTGTTTCATTTTTGACCTCCCGATGCCAAAACCGTCCATGTATCCGAAATTTTGCGGAGCATTTCGTCCTCCGTACACGCTCCCCGATAAATCTGATGAAAGACCTGACCGTCTTTTATAAACAGAACACGGCTTGCATGAGCCGCCGCCTGTGCAGAGTGCGTAACCATAAGAATGGTTTGTCCGGTGGTGTTGATTTCATTAAATAAGCATAAAAGCTCATTTGTTGCATGAGAATCCAATGCACCTGTCGGTTCGTCTGCCAAAAGAATTTTCGGTTCGGTAATTAAGGCACGGGCTATGGCAACACGCTGTTTTTGACCGCCCGACAGTTCATACGGATATTTTTCGAGCAGTTCTCCAATACCTAACCTTTGGCACAGTGGTTGAAGTTTGGACTGCATTTCCGGATAATTTTCTCCCGACAGAACCAACGGCAGAAAGATGTTGTCTTTAACCGAGAATGTATCGAGTAAGTTAAAATCCTGAAATACAAATCCCAAACCTTTGCGGCGAAAAGCACAGATTTCCTTTTCACTGATTGAGGAAAGATGTTGACCATCCAAAATGATTTCACCGCTTGTGGCCTTATCCAAAGCTGCTAAAAGGTTGAGCAAAGTGGTTTTACCCGAACCGGATTCACCCATAATTGCAACATATTCTCCACGGTTTACGGAAAATGTAATGCCGTCAAGAGCGACAACCTGATGACCTCCGAAGCGTGTGGTGTAGACCTTTTTTAAGTTTTC
>JBJEQG010000129.1:0-2588 GCA_051881635.1 Acutalibacteraceae bacterium | reverse complement strand
CGAATGGTTCTTGTCGGGCTTGTGCCGATAGCGTCATTGTAATAACGCACGCCGTCCAATTCACGCACCAATTCAGCACGGTGTTCAACGCCGTTAAAAGTCATTGCAACTTTGGCAATCGTTTCGGGTTTTACCAAACCCCATACAGCGGAAATTGCGGCCAGATAATTTTCGATATTGTGCAGACCGGGAATTTTAATATCAGCGGCGTTCATAATTACGGTTTCCATGCCGTGGTCATTCATAATGATTTGACCGTTTTCGGAGAGATATGCACCATTGGAAACCGTATTTTTACGGGAAAATTTGCGTACAGTGCCACGAACATAAGGCTCAAAGCTGTTGGATAAATCGTTATCCAAGTTCAAAACAGCCGTAGAAAAGGCGTTTTGGTGCAAAATGATATTTTTCTTTGCGTCAATATATTCCTGCATATCTTTGTGAATATCCAAGTGATTTGGGGCAATGTTTGTAACAATGGCAATATCGGGACTTTTTCTCATGGAGATAAGCTGAAAGCTGGATAATTCCACAACGGCAATATCATTTTCACTGACGGTTTCAATATCAGGCAAAAGCGGATTTCCGATGTTGCCGCCCAAAAGGACATTTTTGCCCTCAGCTTTCAGCAATTCGGAAATAATGGTGGTTGTGGTGGTTTTGCCGTCACTGCCTGTTACGGCAATTATTTTGCAAGGACAAAGGTCAAAGAAAAGTTCCATTTCGCTTGTGACTGCCACACCGCAGGCACGAGCCTTGTTCAGTTCAGGTGTATCGTATTTCATACCGGGTGTGCGAAGAATAATATCGGCATCGGGATTGTTCAGATAATCCGCTCCCAAATGCAGTATTGCACCGTCATTTTCGGCAAGGACAGCCTGTTCCCCCAAAGCGTCACGGTCACGCTTGTCACAGGCGATAACCGTAGCACCGTATTTTGAAAAAAGTTTAATCAGCGGCAGATGACTTCTGCCGATACCGCACAGAGCGATTGTTTTTCCGTTCAAAGATTTCAAAAAATGTTCAACATGATTTTCCATTTATATAACTCCTCATTCAAAACATAACAATAAGTACGCTGTTTTTTATTATATAATGTTCCATTACCATAATCAAGCCGTCATGACCATATCTAAAACAGAATTTTTAAATTTTTCAAAAAACTATTGACAAATGCAAAAATATATTTTATAACTGTATTAGAACTGATAGTACAGAAAAACGGTAAAGGAGAAACAATATGTATGAAGATTTAGTTTCTGTCAATAAGATGAGTTCCATACCGATTTATGAACAGGTTATCGAACAATTCCAGAATTTGATTGTTACCGATGTACTGACACCAAACACACTTATTCCGTCCGTAAGAGCTCTTTCGAGGTCGTGCGGAACAAATCCCAACACCATTCAAAAGGCGTATAACGAGCTTGAATTGTTGGGAATTACATATTCCGTGCCGGGTGTCGGACGGTATATTTCAAAAGATGCAAAGGAGATTGTGCAAAGGATTATGTCAACATCGGATTTGGAACTGAAAACGATTGTGGAGAAACTCAAACTGTCGGGAATGACGGTTGATGAGATTATCAAAAAAGTTAAAGACTACTATGGAGGAGAAGATAATGATTAGAGCCAATAAAGTTACTAAGCACTTTGGCGATTTTACCGCACTTCAAGACATGAGCTGCGAAATTCCCGAAGGCTGTATCTATGGACTTGTCGGTAGTAACGGTGCAGGAAAAAGCACATTTTTGAGGCTGATTACGGGTATTTATAAACCCGATAAGGGCGAGATTTCGATTGACGACCAACCCGTTTGGGAAAACGAAAAAGCAAAAAACAGCTTTGTTTTTGTACCCGATGAATTGTATTTTATTCCCCAAGCGACAATGGAGAAAACCGCTCATCTTTATAATGCGTGTTATCCCAATTTCAGCTTTGATAAATTTCAAATGCTTACAAAAAAATTCGGACTTGATCCGAAAAAAAATATATCAGGTTTCAGTAAAGGCATGAAACGGCAGGCGGCAATCATTTGTGCCTTATCGTGCCAAACAAAGTATATTTTCTTTGATGAAACCTTTGACGGTTTAGACCCTGTTGTCAGAAATGCCGTCAAGAATTTGATTTTTGATGATATATGCGAGCGTCAGGCGACTGCCGTTATCACAAGTCATAGTCTGCGTGAGCTTGAAGATATTTGCGACCGCCTTGTTTTATTGCATAAAGGCGGAATTGTGTTTGAGAGTGAAGTACAAAACCTTAAAACCTCACTGTTTAAGGTTCAAATTGCCTTTCATACAGAGTATGACAAAAAGTTGTTTACCGATAACGGCATAGAAGTGCTTGACTTTAAAAAAGTCGGTTCTGTATCCAATATGATTATTCGAGGCAACAAAGAAAAGACGATTGAAATTCTTTCAAAGATGAGTCCTGTTATTCTTGAAGTTCTACCGCTTTCGCTCGAAGAAGTCTTTGTATTTGAAATGGGTGCGTTGGGTTATGAATTTGAAAATATGTTTGAACAGGAGGTAAAAGACGGTGAATAATCTGAAAAATCTCATGCCTAAAAATAAAGTTTTCAGTGC
>JBJEQG010000128.1:0-12292 GCA_051881635.1 Acutalibacteraceae bacterium | reverse complement strand
ACAACATTGTGCCATTTCTTCCCTGATACCGTAACCGTAAGTAACACCGATAAAGTCACAGCCTGTATCAACCGCTCCTTGTGCGTCATAGATTGTATCGCCAACCAAAACCGCCTCGCTTGGGGCAACTTTCATATTTTCCAATGCATACAAAACAACTTGGGCTTTTGACTTTCGAGTGCCGTCTGCCGATGCCGCACCTATAAAATCAAAATACGCCGTCAGCGAAAAGTAATCCATAACCTTTATGGCAAAAGCATTCATTTTGGTTGTTGCTGTCGCCAACAAATAACCTTGACTTCTCAATGCTTCCAAAACCTGCGGAATACTCTCATATACATCATTTATATACATACCCTTTTCCGCATAGTTCTTTTTATAAATGGCTATACCCCGTTGACTTTCTTCCGGCGTGAAACCGCACCGTTTCATACTGTCTGCCAACGGCGGTCCGATAAAACGGCGAAGTTCTTCTATTGGCGGTAACGGTTTACCCATTTCTTCAAAAGTCTTGCGTACGGAATACAGAATACCGTCACCCGAGCGTGTAAGCGTACCGTCCAAATCAAAAAGAATAGCTTTATACTTCTTCAAATAAAATTCCCCCTATGTTTTCGCAAAAAGTCCGATAATCCACTGAACCAAATAACAAATTCCGATAATCACAGGCTGATGAATGACATAGAAAAACAAAGCGTTTCTTCCCATAACGGAAAGGAATGGAATACGCAATTTGTACATTCCGACAGGGAATTTTCCTCTTGCCGCCAAGCGTCCGACTGCTGTTCCCGCAAAGAAAAGGAACATCCATGGTATAAGTGGGAAATAATCCGCTGACGCAAAAGTCAAAGACGGCAATCCAAACGCAAACATATAATTGGATTCATAATACTGTGACGGAACGGCAAGTTCAAAAAGTCCTTTTATCCCAAAATAACCGTTGGGAATATGATAACACAATACAAACAAAGCCACATTTAGAATAAGAACAATGACCAACGGAACTTTCTCAATGATATTTTTAATTGCACCGAAGAAAATCATACAAATTGCCAAAAAATGCAATATGCCGAAAACAATGATACTGTTCCTGTCAAAAAAGAAAGTGACAATCGTAACTGCCATTGCAATCAGCAACAGTTTTCCGCCACGCTCCAAATTGGAATGGCTCAAACAGGACGATATACCCGAAATTACAATAAACAACCCCGCAAAATAAGGTTCGGCAGGCGAAAAGAAATTTAATAAATCTCTCCCCCACGACAGATTGAAAAACATCGCCAAAGAATAAAACGCATGATAAAAAATCATGCAGAATACAGCAAATCCCCGTATTTCATCTAAGGTATGCAGGCGTTTTATTTTCTTTGGTGCAGCTCCATTACTTCTGACTTTTTTAGCGTCCGCCATTTTATACATCACCGCCAATATAAAATATCATTTTACATTTTCCAAAGAGTATGCTATAATTAGCGTTGTAATCTGTTTTTAAATTACACCGTAATTTTTATTATAACAGTAAAATTCTGTTTTAGCAAGATACATATTGAAAGAAGGACACTATATGAAAAAAATAGATGTCGGTGCGGAATTAACACTGAAACAGACCGTTTCTAAACCGCTTTTGGCAAGTTCCATGGGCAGTGGCACACTTGATGTTTATGCCACACCCGCCGTTATTGCACTTATGGAAAATGCCGCCACAGAATTGGTACAGCCCTCACTTGATGACGGTATAACAACGGTCGGCACAATGATTTCCATAGAACATATAAAAGCAACACCGCTCAACGCCGAAGTTACCGCTACGGCAACTTTGACGGCGATTGACGGCAGAAAATATTGTTTTGATGTTGTTGCAAGCGATAACGCCGGCATTATCGCAAGAGGTAAACACGAAAGATTTTCCGTAAAAATTGAAAGTTTCATGAACAAGGTCAACGCACATTTCAACTAAACATTATTGAAATGTTAGGAGGAAGTTTTATGAATGATATAACTTTTGATTTTATTCCGTATAACACCTTTATATCCGAGCAAAATGAAAATTCGTCGGAAATAAAATTGAAAGTTCCTTTTTTTGTTATTGTTCTATGGATAATCATCAGCATTGTTGCAGCGGTCATTTCGGGAGCTTGCGGTCAAATTTGTTTGTTTGGTATGTCGATAACACAGCTTTGTGCAATTCTCGGATTTCTCTTTGCTTTTCCAAAGGGTGGGTTTTCCTTTGAAAAGCATTTTGCCTTACTGGGACTTGGGATAACTTCAACAATTTCGACTGTTTTACTTTTATTAAAAATGCTTGATACGCCTTTTGTTAATAACCTGTCTATTGGCGGAATATTCAGTTTTATTTTTGTCGTAACAATCATTTGTCTACTAATTCAATACTTATATGGTAACTTCCGCAAAAGGTTACATTGTACCGTTGAAGTAATATCTACGGTTGTCGGTTTTATGGCAGACTATGACATCGAACGAGGCATTTATAACTATACACCGATTTATGAGTATTATTATAACGGAGAAAAATATCAAATGCACAATAACGATTATGCCGACGCTACAATGAATTGCAATAAAGTAGAAACAGCTCAAAACATGGTTATTGAACGAAATCCCAAACACCCTTGGGAACAAAAATACTGTAAGAAAAGCATAAAAATATTGCCTGTCAAACTGAAAGCACTGAACGATAAAGTCATTTTAATGATTAACCCCAATGACCCCTATGATTGTTATATAAAAAAATAATGAAAGGAATATATAAAAATGAAACTTGGTATTGTTGGTTTGCCAAATGTTGGCAAAAGTACACTCTTTAACGCTATAACAAATGCAGGTGCACAGTCTGCAAACTATCCGTTCTGCACGATTGAACCTAATGTCGGTGTTGTTGCTGTTCCCGATAAGCGTTTGGATAAGCTCGCCGAAATGTATCAACCCGAAAAGTACACCCCCGCAACCATTGAATTTGTCGATATTGCAGGACTTGTTAAGGGTGCGTCCAAAGGTGAAGGTCTTGGCAACAAATTTTTGGCAAATATTCGTGAGGTTGACGCCATTGTTCATGTTGTCCGTTGTTTTGAAAATGACGACATCATTCATGTTGAAGGCAGTATTGACCCCGCAAGAGATATTGATACTATCAATATCGAATTGATTTTGTCCGATATTGAAATGATTGACCGCCGTATTGACAAAACACAAAAACTGCTCAAAGGCGACAAGAAGTATCAGGCGGAATTGGATTTCTTTCGCCGTGTTAAGGAAACACTTGAAAACGGCAAAGCGGCTCGCTCCGTTGACTGTAATGAAGATGAGGCACAGCTTTTGGCATCGGTTGCTCTCCTGACAAACAAACCGATTATTTACGCCGCAAATATGAGTGAGGACGATTTTTCAAACGGTGTCGAAAATAACAAATATTTTAACACCGTCAAAGAGATTGCCGACAGCGAACACGCCGCCGTTCTTCCGATTTGTGCAGAGGCTGAGGCGGAAATTTCAGGTATGGACCCCGAAGAAAAGGCTCTTTTCCTCTCTGAAATGGGTTTGGAACAATCAGGACTTGACCGCCTTATTAACGCTTGTTACAGCCTGTTGGGATTGATTTCCTATCTGACGGCAGGCAAGCCTGAGGTTCGTGCATGGACAATCACCAAAGGCACAAAAGCACCACAGGCGGCCGGCAAAATCCACAGTGACTTTGAGCGTGGTTTTATCCGTGCCGAGGTTATTGCTTTTGACGATTTAATGGCTTGCGGTTCTATGACAGCCGCCAAAGAAAAGGGCTTGGTTCGTTCTGAGGGCAAAGAGTATGTCATGAAAGACGGCGATATTGTTCTTTTCCGCTTTAATGTATAATTTTCTTATAAAACCGAAAGCACATCATTCATTTTATCTTAATGAATGATGTGCTTTTTTCAATCTTTAAGTTCCTCACATTCCAAAATGATTTTTGCATTTTTCAAATACAGAATACGAAAAACCTCACCCCGTGCCGCTTCTTCGTGGAATTTTGCAAATTCCTCAATACTGACGGATTTCCCGTAAACATAGCCGACATCTGGCAACTTTATTTTATAGTTTACAGACATTTGAAAATAGCCGTCGTCCAACTCAAACAACGGCACTAAGGTTGTTTCCACATAAAGTCGCTCGTCAATATCTTTTCTCGCTTGGTCCTGTAATGCCAACGGAAAATTTCGGATTATGCGTTTAGCTGTTTCCCTCGTCATGCCCATTCTCCTTTTTATACTTTAAGTATATTTATACAATTTGTATTTTTACAATTCTTTTAACATCGCAATTTCCTTACCATGTCCCACATCATCGGTCGGCGTTTCTAAATAACATGGCAAATGTTTCAATGCAGAATGATGAATGATATTTTCAATCGCTGTCATACCAATATATCCCTCACCCAAAAGAGCATGACGGTCTTTGTGTGCATTACAGGGATTTAAACTGTCATTCAAGTGTATGGCTTTCAGGCGTTCCAATCCTACAATGCGGTCAAACTCTTTCAAAACACCGTCCAAATTATGCACAATATCATACCCTGCATCGTGAACATGGCAAGTGTCAAAACACACACCTAACTTTTCCTTTTGTTCCACAAGAGCAATAATTGCCGCCAATTCTTCAAAGCGGCTGCCGACTTCACTCCCCTTGCCGGACATGGTTTCAAGCAAAACGGTTGTTGTCTTTGCTTCGTCAAGAACACGGTTCAATATTTCCGCAATCTGATGAATACCAACTTCAATGCCCTGTCCCGTATGATTGCCGGGGTGAAAATTATAAAGGTTATACGGTGTATATTCCATACGCTGCAAATCGTCTTTCATCGTCCGAAATGCAAAATCCCGAATACTCTCATCTTTGGAACAACAATTCAAAGTATAAGTGGCATGAGCCAAAACAGGTTTCATATCATGCTCCTGTACCGTATCCAAAAACAAGTCTATATCTTTTTCATTGATTGCTTTTGCATTACCGCCACGAGGGTTTCTCGTGAAATATTGGAATGTATCCGCACCGATTGAAATTGCCGTTTTTGCGGCAGAATACAGCCCTTTGGCGGCAGATAAATGACAGCCGAATTTCATTTAATCAATCCCCCCGAACATAATCTCTGATTTCATTCAAAAACGCTTTGCCGTAAAGTTCCAGCTTTCTATGCCCGACACCCGTAACCTGTAATAAAGCGTTTTCGTTCATTGGTCTTAGGGCTGACATTTCCCGTAAGGTTGCATCGCTGAAAATAACATAAGCCGGAACACTGTTTTTTCTTGCCAAAGCCGTCCTCAGCCGTTTCAGTCTGTCCATCAAATCCTTATCCGTTTCGTAAACCACTTCTTGTACGGTTGATTTCGGTTTTGATACATATTGAAAACCTGTCCCGTTACACACACTGCAATTATGGCATTGGTAGTCGCTTTTGTCACCAAAATATTGGAGCAAACGCCGCCGCAAACAAACAGTCTTTGAAGTTGAATAAAAAGTCATCATTTTCAGCTTTTCATTTTCTTCCTCTAAATAAGCTGTTCTATCATCGCCGCTTAATGTACAGGTTTCCGCACTTTTGTCGATAAAAAAACGGTTGAGCCGTACATCTTTCGGACTATACAACAGGATACATTCCGCCTTTTCGCCGTCACGCCCTGCCCGTCCTGCCTCTTGGTAGTAGGATTCTATATTTTGCGGCATATTGTAATGAATGACAAAACGCACATTCGGTTTATCAATCCCCATACCAAAAGCATTGGTTGCCACAATGATTTTTACACGGTCATAAACAAAATCGGATTGGTTCTTGGCTCTTTGTTCATCACTCATACCTGCATGATAAGGCAAAGATGAAAAATTATATTTCTCCAAAAGTTCATGAACCTTATCAACATTTTTTCTTGTGGCACAGTAAATAATACCTGATTGCTCACTGTTTTGACGAAGATACTGTAAAAGAAAACTGTCCTTGTCGGTCGGTTTATCCACTTCAAAATATAAATTCGGACGGTCAAAACCTGTTGTAATCTGATATGGTGTTTGCAATTCCAAACGCTTTGCAATATCCGACTTGACGGTTTTTGTAGCGGTTGCCGTAAATGCCGCCACGCTTGGACGCTTGGGCAAGGCTTTGATAAAATCCGCAATCTGCAAATATCCCGGACGGAAATCATGTCCCCACTGTGAAATACAGTGAGCCTCATCAATCGCCAAAAGCGGAATGGAAACACTCCTTGCAAAATCCAAAAAGCGTTCCGTCATCAGGCGTTCAGGAGCAACATAGATAATCTTATACATACCGTTCTTGGCGTTGCGTAAAGCGGTTGAAATCTGTCCCGTTGTCAGCGAACTGTTAATATATGCTCCCCGTACACCCATAGAAATCAAGGACCGCACCTGGTCCTGCATAAGTGAAATCAGCGGCGAAACAACAAGCGTAATGCCCTCAAACGCTAAAGCAGGCACTTGATAGCAAACAGACTTTCCCGCACCTGTCGGCATGACCGCCAAAACATCACGCCCCGCCAAAATCTGTTCAATAATTTCAAGCTGTCCGGTACGAAAAGACGAATAGCCGTAACAATCTTTTAGAATTTTATATATGTCTTTCATTTTATAAACTCAAACTTATCAACATCAAACAGCCCCATATCCGTAATACGCACACTCGGAATTACAGGTAATGCCATAAAAGACAATGTAATAAACGGGTCGATTTGCGGATTAACGCCCATAGCATACGCTGTCTGAATAATGTTATTCAAGGCTGGGATAAACTGCTCTGTCGGTTTCAAGCTCATCAAACCGCCGAACCGTAATGGTAATGCCCTCTTAACATGACCGTCAGCGGCGATAACATAACCGCCCTGTATGCGTTCAATTTCTTTTGCGGCAGTCAGCATATCTCTGTTATTATCCCCGATAACAATAAGATTATGGGAATCATGGGCAACGGTTGTTGCCACTGCACCATGCTTTAAGCCGTAGCCTGAAATATATGCACAGGCATATTGCCCTGTTGCCTTGTGTCGTTCCATAACCGCAATTTTACGGATTGTTCCGTCTGCCAATCCTGTGCGGATTTCTGTATCTGTCATCTGTCGGCGGTCTGTAACGATTTGATTTTCCACAATCTGAATAACCGTATAACTTTCAGCTTTCGGCACTTCAAAAACATTTTCATCAAACGGTGCTAAATGGACAGTGTTAATCATATCAATCGGAAATTTCAAATTTTCAATCGGCGGCAGTTCCGCTATATTTTGACCGTCCTTATAAACGCTCAAAACCTCAAAGTCTTTCAAGTCCTCCACAACAACCATATCCGCCTTATAGCCGACCGCCACCGCACCGATATTTTTTAATCCATAAATACGGGCTGCATTGATACTTGCCATTTGGATTGCCTTTATTGGCGATAACCCCAACGCAACGGCTTTTTTTACGCAAAAGCGGATTGTTCCTTCCGCCTGTACATCTGCCAAGTGCTTATCATCGGTGCAAAATGCCATGTATGCAGTGTCAATATTATCTTTGACAATTCCCTGAATAATTGCTTCCAAATTTTTGGACGCCGAACCTTCACGCACCAAAACCGCCATACCGCATTGGAGTTTTTCCAATGCTTCCTCATAGCTTACACTTTCATGGTCTGTATCAATTCCCGCAATACGATATGCCTGCAACTGCTTTCCCGAAAATTGCGGAGCATGACCGTCAACAATGCAGTCCCCAAAAGTGTCGAGCTTATCCAAAATTTCCTTATCGCCGTTTAAAACACCGACCACATTCATCATTTCCCCTAAACCCAAAACCTTTTTGTTGGATTTCAAGCGTTTCAAATCTTCGGCATGAAGGACTGCCCCTGCGTGTTCAAACGGTGTTGACGGCACACAGGACGGCAACATAACATAGTAGTTGACATGGCTATGCTCTGCCATTGCCAGCATGGTTTCAATCCCTTTCAATCCGCCTACATTTGCAATTTCGTGTGGGTCTGTAATTAAAGTGGTTGTTCCCCATTTCAGTTCTTCTCTCGCATAAGCGGGCGGTGTAACCATAGAGGACTCAACATGAACATGAGCATTAACAAAACCGGGAAGAATATACTTTCCGTTTATATCAATTTCATTCGTACCGCTATATTTACCAACACCGACAATTATTCCGTCCTTGACGGCAACATCACCTTTGAGTATTTGTCCCGTAAAGACATTGACAATTTGTCCGTTTTTCAAAACCAAATCAAACGGCACTTCACCCAATGCCGTCTGTATGAATTCTTTTCTGTCCATAATTCCGTAAACCTCCGCACAAAATCATTTTCCTTATTATAACACAGAAAAAGAATACCTACAATCAAAAGTACCGCTATTTCTCTCAAAAATAAATACTTAAAGTATAATTTGTCAAAATCATACTTTAAGTATTTTTAAAATTATAATTTTGTAGTCAAAATTTCCGTTTGCTCATATTGTGTTTCAATCGTTTTTTCGTTGGCAAAACCCTCTGCCGCACCGTTATATCCGATTTTTATGGACGCAAAAATTTCCGCCCTTTTTAAACTTTCCAACGCTGTCAATCCTTTATGGTAGAAATGCAAAAAGGCACTGAAAAGGGCATCGCCTGCACCAACCGTATTGACAACCTTATCATTATGCACCGCTGAAAGTTGATATAAACAATCCGTTTCCCGTTCATACAGCATAGCACCTTTTGCACCCTGACCTAAAACTATAATTTGGTTATGGTACTTTTCCGAAAGGCGTTTCAGAAATTCCTCTGCCGCACAAGGCAGTGCTTCATCACTTAAAAACAGTATATCCGCATATTGCATGAAATCCCGATTATAGTCATCGTCAATATCATTGAGAACATGAACATCTGTTGCAATCGTTATGCCCTTTTTCTTTGCCTCCGTCAATAATGTGCGGTTAAAGTTGATATTACACGCAACCACACAATCGCAATCTTGGAGCATTTCCGCCGTATAATCCAAATGCTGTTCCTGTATATCTTTTAAATCGCAGTAAATCTGCCGTTTGCCGCTCTCATCGTACAAAACCACAGAAGTCGGTGTTGCGGTCAGCTTTTCATTCAAAAACTCTGTTGATACATTCAAATGCCGTAATTCATTTTTGATTGTTTCGGCGGAAAAATCCTTTCCAAGCATTGACACCAAACGCATTTCATCGCCCAATATACAAAGTGCTTTTGAAATATTATAACCTACCCCTGAAACCCTTGTTGCAATTCCAAAAAAAGGATAATCAATCGGATAATATTCAATCGGAAATTTTTTAACCTTAACGGTTGTTTCCGTATTCAGCAAGCCTGAAACCAATATCTTTTTCATAACCTTATTCCCCTTTCCCTGTCTTCAAAAGCCGTATGAATATGCAAATAGTCCTCATAGATTTCTTTTCCGTAACGGTTGCGGATATTCAGCAAATAAATATCATTATGGATATGCTCCGAAATAATTTTTATCATCAAACGGTTATCCGTTACGGTCGCAAGCCACTGTTCATCTTTTGGGCGTAAGTCGGAAACAATCATCTGTTCCTGGTCCGAAACAATCATAAAGCGTGTTGGAATATGGTCTTTCATTTCACGCCCATGTGTATAGATTTCCATGCCCTCTATCACAGGCTTTAAGTTATAAAAAGAAAACAGAACAACACGCACTTTTCTCTTTGTTGCCGCTTGCAATTCGTCCTTAAACAAATCCAAATTCATATCCGTATTGATATAAATCTCCGTTTGACTATGACGGATAAGACCGCATATCTTCTCAACAATCGTTGTTTTCCCTTGCAAGTTGGCAGTCTGTTCATTATAAAGTTGGGATTGATAATCTTTCAATTCTTCTTCCGCATTTTTAAGATAAGATGTGTAGGTGTTTTGAAGTTTTTTCAAAAGAAATTCGGGTTCGACAGCTTTATATAAAGCTGTCGGGTTAGGTATTTGTTCCACAAAGCCTTTATGTACCATGTGTTCCAAAGCATTATAGATAGATGGACGGGAGATTTCAATTTCTTTGGCAAGCTGATAGGCAGATTGATTTCCGCACCTTAACAATGCCAAATAGATTTTTGCTTCCAATGCTGAAAAACCCAAACCAACCAAAGTTTCCTCCAAATTTTCCGTTTTCATATCTCTCTCCTTTTCGTTGTATATTTTATACTACTATAATAAACAAATTTTCCTTGTTTGTCAAGACATTTAAAAGAAAAAAGTTCCATAACAATTTTCGTTACAGAACTTTTTAATATCAAAATATCTTTACTTTATGGGAACTAACTCAATATAGCCCCTTGTTCCAATAGGCTCTAATTGAATACGGGGATTGCTGTTATCCCATGAATAGCCTAAAAATGTCAAATCATACTTTTGAATTGCACTTTGTACCTGTTGAATTGCCGCACAAAAATCTTTTTCCTCAAAAGGTTCACCTTGAAACATCATATATTGACTTTTGGGGAGCTGAATAACATCAAATCCTGACGGCACAACACCGTCATAATCAAGGGGAACTTCTACACCCTGAACATATTTTGAAGTCCCTTCCAAAATGTAACTTTCGGGCAGCCATAAACATACAGGCTCACCACTTAAAGATTTAATACTTGTCAGCAATCCCCATACATCACAGCCAACCTCCTGACAATATGTCCAATAATCTTCTGCTGTTTTTCCTCTCTTGATAATCACCTTTCGTGCAGGCTTTTCGACAACTTGGATAAAGACATTTTTTATCTCTTGCATATTGGTTTCCCCTTTCATTTGAGAATATTGAATACCATAAGGTTTAAAAAGACAGATTGGAACAGGGTTTCGGGCATATTGATGCGGATTACAGCCAAACTCGTTAAAAAAAGCCCTTTGGTATCCGTCCACACTGCCAAAGCCAAATTCATACGCCACATCAATAATTTTCGTTTTATTGTCACGCAACTTTAAAGCGGATTGAGATAAGCGTAATTTTCTTATATAGCTTGACGGTGTCAAATGAAGAAAGTGTACAAACAACCTATGAGAATACCACGGCGAGAATAAAGAAACTGCCGACAAATCCGCTAATGTTATATTTTCAAATAAATGCTCCGCAATATAGTCCTGCATTCTTTGAACAGCATTCATTTGTTCTTTCATTCTGTCATCACCTCTGTGTATTAAAGTATAAATGATTTTGGAGAAATTTTCTCGACTTTTTTTGCTCTCTTTTGAATTTTATTTTTAAAGCAAACAAGCGTTTTAACACAAAAAACCTCTTGCCGTAAAACGACAAGAGGTTTTTATTATTTCGGGTATTAAAGCGTCAAGCGAAAATTACTCGTTGATAGCAGTAACAACGCCTGAACCTACTGTTCTACCACCCTCACGGATAGCGAAACGGAGACCTTCTTCGATAGCGATAGGAGTGATCAACTCAACATCCATAACTACATTATCGCCAGGCATACACATTTCTGTGCCTTCCGGAAGATTGATAACACCTGTAACGTCTGTTGTTCTGAAATAGAACTGCGGACGGTAGTTGTTAAAGAACGGAGTATGACGGCCGCCCTCGTCCTTAGTCAATACATAAACTTGACCTTTGAACTTTGTGTGTGGGTGAATTGAACCGGGTTTAGCAAGAACCTGTCCACGCTCGATGTCTGTTCTCTGGATACCACGGAGAAGAACACCGATGTTATCGCCTGCCTCAGCATAGTCGAGGAGCTTTCTGAACATTTCGATACCTGTAACAACAGATTTCTTTTTCTCCTCAGAAAGACCAACGATTTCGATTTCCTCAGACATCTTCAACTGGCCTCTCTCAACTCTACCAGTAGCAACTGTACCACGACCTGTGATTGTAAATACATCTTCAACAGGCATAAGGAACGGCAAGTCAGCCTTACGGTCAGGAGTCGGGATAAAGGAGTCAACAGCCTCCATCAATTCATGGATGCAAGCATACTCAGGAGCATTCGGGTCCTTAGAATCAGAGGACAAAGCCTTGTAAGCAGAACCACGGATAATCGGAGTATCATCGCCCGGGAACTCATACTCGTTGAGGAGTTCACGAATTTCCATCTCTACGAGGTCGAGGAGCTCTTCATCGTCAACTTGGTCAGTCTTGTTCATAAATACTACGATGTACGGAACACCTACCTGACGGGAGAGAAGAATATGCTCTCTTGTCTGGGGCATCGGGCCATCAGCAGCAGATACAACGAGGATAGCACCGTCCATCTGAGCAGCACCTGTGATCATGTTCTTTACATAGTCAGCA
>JBJEQG010000127.1:0-2632 GCA_051881635.1 Acutalibacteraceae bacterium | reverse complement strand
TGGCGCGCCAAAAGGGACTCGAACCCCTGACCTACTGCTTAGAAGGCAGTTGCTCTATCCAGCTGAGCTATTGGCGCATAATGGAGCGGGTGATGGGAATCGAACCCACACGACCAGCTTGGAAGGCTGGGGTACTACCATTGTACTACACCCGCATAAGGCTAAACACTCGTAACGGATATTATAATATCATAAACCTTTTCCCTTGTCAATACTTAACAAGAATTTTTTTTCAAAAAACCTTTGTATTGCCAAATACCACCCATTGGCGTATAATGGTTGAGGTATAATTATGTTTTTCAATCAAAAAATAGAACTGTTTGATAATTTGTTAAAAGAGGTATGGCGTTATGGTGTATCAAGAGGCTTTGGAGAAAATTTTTTCGTTTTTGACTTTCGGCAGAGAACCAAGTGTGAAATATATGCGGGAATTGCTTGACCGTATCAGCTCTCCCGACAAAAAACTGAAATTCGTCCATATTGCCGGCACAAACGGCAAAGGCTCAACCTGTGCTTTGATTGCCGCTCCGCTGATTGCCGCCGGCTATAAGACGGCTTTGTTTATTTCCCCTTTTATAACTGAATTTTGCGAACGCTTCCAGATTAACGGACAGCTTATGTCAAAAGAGGATTTGCCGCCGCTTGTGGAAGAAATTTTGCCTGTTGTACAAGCCATGCGTGATGAGGGGAAAATTATCAATGAATTTGAATTGGTTACAGCTATCGGTATGACATGGTTCGCACGGGAAAAATGTGATATTGTTATATTGGAAACAGGCTTGGGCGGACGCTGTGACGCAACAAACGCAATAGACTGTCCTCTTGTTTCCGTAATAACATCAATTTCATTGGACCATACGGCAATTTTGGGCGATACCGTTCAAAAAATCACGCATGAAAAATGCGGCATTATCAAAAACGGCGGTATTACGGTTGCTTATGCCGAACAACCCGAAAACACGCTTGAAATTATCCGTCAAACCGC
Source organism: Acutalibacteraceae bacterium (assembly GCA_051881635.1). Taxonomy (GTDB): domain Bacteria; phylum Bacillota; class Clostridia; order Oscillospirales; family Acutalibacteraceae; genus JBJEQG01. The sequence continues at coordinate 1,647 of JBJEQG010000127.1, read as the reverse complement.
CACCGCACAAAACAACCGTTTTTATACTGCCGCTTCCGATGAGCTGACACCCCTATCCATGACTTTAAGCGGTACGACATTTACTTATAAATCATGCACACGCCCGTTGACCATTCGTTTGATTGGCAAACATCAGCTTGCAAATGCCGCTGTGGCTCTCCGCACACTGAAATGCCTTAAAGAACAGGGATTTAATATATCCGATACGGATTTGAGTGAGGGTTTTTCAAAAGCCTTTATGCCATGCCGTTTGGAGGTTATTTCCGAAAACCCGATAATTCTTATTGACGGGGCCCACAATCCCGACGGTGTTCATTCTCTCGCCTGTGCCGTTAATGATTATCTGAACGATGTTCCGAAAATTGCGATTGTCGGTATGTTAGCCGACAAAGATGTTTCCCATTCGCTTGCACAAATTCTGCCGCTTTTTGATGAAGTTATCACGCTCACGCCTGACAACCGTCGTGCCATGTCTGCCAATAAACTCGCCGAAATTGCCCGTCCTTTCTGCGGAAAGGTGACTGCTTTTGAAGATAAAAACAACGGATTGAGTTACGCTCTATCCAAAACCGAAAACCATGCCCTTATTATTTTCGGCTCACTTTTTCTTGCCTCAGAAATGCGGAAAATCCTCAAATCAAAAGCTGACAATCAACAATAAACTTCTGTTCATAAAAAGCAACGGCTCTGTACCGAATTTTTGTTCGGTATAGAGCCGTTTATTATTTTTGCGGATTATTTGACTGTAATTTTAAAGAACTTTTGTACAACCTCTCCACTGCTGTCCTTGACTTTGATAACTACGGTGTATGTTCCCGTTTTAGAGGGTTTCCAATACTTTGTGGCGGTACTGTCGTAATTTTTCAGAACAGTATAGTTTGACGCTGTGCTGTGCTTGGCGGCGATTGCATATTGATATTCGCCCGTACCGCCTATTGCCGCACCTTTCAGAGTAATTCCCTGTCCCAAAGTAACCGTTGTTGCTGTTACGGTTGAGTTATTGGTAAGAGGTGTCGATGATTTTACCGCAATCGTAAAAGATTTTTGCACAACCGTTCCTGCGGAATCCTTTACCTTGATGATAACGCTGTATGTACCAGTTTGGGAGGGTTTCCAATATTTTGTTGTTGCTGTGGAATTGTAACTTTTCAGAACCGTATAGCTTGATGCTGTGCTGTGTTTGGCTGATATTTCATATTGATAGTCGCCCATACCGCCCTCTGCTACACCTGTCAAAGTAATTCCCTGTCCCAGAGTAATACTTGTTGCTGATACGGTTGAGTTATTTTTCAAAGCGGTTTCAGCAACTTTGATTGTAAAGAATTTTTGTACAACCTCGCCACTGCTGTCCTTAACTTTGATAACTACGGTATATGTTCCTGCCTTAGCTGGTTTCCAATACTTTGTTGCTGTGGTATTGTAGCCTTTCAAAGTCGTATATTTTGACACTGTGCTGTGCTTGGCGGCGATTGCATACTGATACTCTCCTGTTCCGCCTGTTGCCTCACCTTTTAATGTAATACCCTGTCCTAAAACAACACTTGTTGCTGTTACAGTTGAATTATTTTTTAATGTTTCCAAAACTTTAAATGCAATACCATTTTCCTTTGCATAGGTTTCGGCATAAGAACCTGCAAAACCATAAAT
>JBJEQG010000126.1:0-2645 GCA_051881635.1 Acutalibacteraceae bacterium | reverse complement strand
TGAAAGGAGATTATTATGGCTGTAAGACCTGTATATATCCCCAAAAATAGTCCGCCGTTTTATGAAACGGTTAACATAGAGTTTACATGGAACGGCGGGTTTGCCATTTCTCAAAAGCAAAAAAATATATCCGCAATTCATGCGGGATTTCAAGTCATGCACCCAAATGCAAATTTGCTTGAAATTTCAAGTAAATCCATGCAGGAACTTGGAAAGCATTTGAGTGCATTTTCGTTGAAGAAGTATGTACCGCAACTTGAAAAAAGTATTCCTGTCGAGAATGTATATCAATCCGGTAAGGTGTTTGAATTTGGAGGACCTTTTATTGATTTAATGCTTGTATCACCAAAGGAAGCAAAACAAGATGAACGGCTGAAACAGAGCGGAAAGCTCATAAGGTTTGAATTTAACAATCAAAAGTTTTCGATTGTTCCGAAATCGCTTTTTTATGATTATATCTATATCAATGCCATACTTGAAAACAAAGAATTGGCGGAAAGCATATTGAAATTTGACGGCTTTACGGATATTGAGTTCAATCCTCAAAAAAGTATCAGCACACAGGCAAAATCGGCGGCTGTTTTTGTGGCTTTATCTCAATTAGGCTTGTTGGATAAGGTGACAGACTGCAAACAATTTCAAAATCTATTTGAGAAAATGTAGAAAAATCGAAATTCGTATTTTCCTGACATTACAAAGCATAAAATATCAGGAAAACGGTTTAGTTTCCTGTTAAAATATAAGTACAGAACAGGAGGGAATTGGAAGTGGAATGGATAACAGGCATACAAAAGGCAATCGACTATGCGGAAAGTCATTTAACCGAAAAAATAGACTATGAGACTGTGGCGAAAGAGGCCTATTCGTCAGTGTTTCATTTTCAAAGGGTATTCAGTATTTTATGCGGTTTCACTTTTGGGGACTATATCCGTATGCGTCGGCTGTCTTTGGCTGCGTCCGACCTTATCCATACGGACAAAAAGGTCATAGATATTGCGATGAAATACGGCTATGATAGTCCGGAAAGTTTTACCCGTGCCTTTACCCGTTTCCACGAAATCACGCCGACCGAAGCAAGGCATGGCGGAAGTGTCAAGTCCTTTTCCAGACTGTCTGTAAAACTTATTTTAACAGGAGGCTATATGATGGATTACAGAATTGAAAAGCCGGGTGCTTTTAAAGTCATCTGCAAACGCAAGAAAGTGAACAAACCCGCAAGTGCGACCGCAACAGCCGATATTTCCGCATTTTGGAAAGAATGTGGGGCAGACGGTTCAACACGGAAAATTATAAGTTATTTTCCGAAAGAGCCAAAAATTAAAGGTTTGCTTGGGATATGTTTTTCTGAGGAAATGGAAGCCTCAAAATTCCCGTATGGCATTGGTGTTGAATATGACGGCAGACCGATTGAAGATAAGGAACTTGAAGTCGTAGAAATTCCTGCACACACCTATGCGGTATTTACCAGCAAAGGAAAAATGCCTGACGCTTTTGTGGAAACTTACAGAAAAATTGTTTCCGAATTTTTCCCTCAAAATGACAGATATGAATATGGTCATGGAATTGAGCTTGAAGTATATCCGTCGGAAAATGTCAGCGACCCGAATTATACCTGTGAGATTTGGATTGCCGTAAACGAGAAGTAAAATTATTTGTTAATATCAATATGAATACCGTCTTTGAATGTCACCGTCAAGTGATATTTAAGGACGGTTATTTTTTTGTGTTAAAGCGGAATTATCTGCACATTTAAGAATGTAGCAGAATATAATGTAATGTACCGACTGCAATAAAACACAAAGCTGTGTGTTTAAAACGCTCTGATCGGGACAAAATATCAGTGTACTTATTACCAAAATAAAGGTTCGGAGCGTGAAAAAAATAATGAGCATCAGAAGAGGAGATATTTATTACGCCGATCTCAGCCCTGTTGTCGGTTCCGAACAGGGCGGTGTGCGACCGGTACTTATTATTCAAAACGATATAGGTAACCGTTTCAGCCCCACCGTTATTGCGGCGGCTATTACAAGCCGCAGTGAAAAAGCCAACTTGCCAACCCATATCAAACTCTTTGCCGAACATAGTGGTTTAGCAAAGGATTCGATTGTTCTATTGGAGCAAATCCGTACCTTGGACAAAAAACGGCTCAAAGAAAAAATGGGCAGTTTGTCCAATGAAGATATGGATATGGTCAATGAAGCGTTATCAATCAGCTTTGGCTTAGGCGTTGCCGATTAAAACTAACAGCAAAAAAGAACCGCCGTTTTATGTCAATGGGCATGGAACGGTGGTTCTTATCGTTTTAGTTTTCAGATTGTTTTTGACAGCGTTCAAATTCTATATCAGCAATGGATTGGAGGGCTTTTTTTCCATATAAATCTATACTTCTATATTGGTAAATAAGATGAAGTTCGTCATAAGAATAATTTTGTTGTTGATTTTTCGGAATAAAGTCATCTAATGTACATTCCAAAGCGTCCGCTATGGCTTGTACGGTTTCGATTTGAGGATTTGGCGTATTTCCGCTCATGACTTTTTTCAGAGTGCTAAGTGGGACCTGACTTTTGACCGCAAGTTCTTCTAAACTCATGCCACGCAGTTTTCTCCATTTTGTCATTTCCTCATAAAGCATAAAATCATTCCTC
>JBJEQG010000125.1:0-2688 GCA_051881635.1 Acutalibacteraceae bacterium | reverse complement strand
GCCAAAACGACACCTCTAAAAATCCAACCATATATACCGTCCATCAAATCAACATCTGTTATCAGTATATTTGCTAACCGCCAACAGCCCATAAACAGAAAGGTAAAGATTGAAACGATAATTATTCGTCCTTCTTTACGAAAACCTATGAACAAAATCACAGCGATTAAAAACCATAATGCGGTATATACATATTCCATTATTTCTCACCTATTTTCAAATTCCATTCATGCCGTAACACGATTGCTTTTTTCCGAAACACGCTGTACGGAAGTACGGGCGGTTTTTCTTTTCTTTTTTCTGACATATTCGTCCTTAAATTCCGCCACACAACAAAGAACCATAATAATCTGCAAAACCGTCAGTACCAGATTGACAAACAAAGTCGGGGAGGACGGCAAAGTCATGTGGAGCATTGACATAATGCACCCCAAAGCCATAACAATCAATGATTCCTTTTCCCTTGGTCTGAAATACAAAAACAAGTACACGATTACTGCCATACAAATTAAACCAAAAATAAAATTCATATCCATTCTCCTATTCATGTTCATTCAGCCCGACAAGGTGCTTTCCGGAACATTGAGTTCATTATAGCACGATTTCTGCCTTTTTTATTCCGTAATAGAATAATCGTACAGCTTTGGCAGTTCATACATTTAATAATCAAAACTCTTAAATGTTTTTGTCACTGTACATATCATAATATTACCGTTCTTGGCAAAGAATAATTCCTCACATTGTGTCGAGCGGAAAAAATTTTCTGTACATACTATAATATAAGACTCCGTTTTAATCAATACATTTTTTTGCACCTTACGAACATTTGTTCTGTTTTAAACATAAAAAATATCGGATACTGTTCTGTATCCGATATTTTTTTAACTCCCAAATTAGTCTAAAACATAAACCGCAATTTCACGGCACCCAAACACAGAACAATCATCAAAAGTCGGATAATACAAGTCGCACAATACCCAACCTGCCATCATACCGCCGCCTGTATCTCCGGCAACAGCATATCCGTAAACAATTTCTCCGTCCGTAGACATAATATAAAGCTGTGTTCCATACGGAATAATATTAGGATTTACAGCAACAACGCCATATTGTGCCAAACGGCCTGTGGAGGTCAATGCACCCGGAGGAGCCGTATAGGCTGTACCCGTACCCGTCAAAAGCTGGGAATAATGAACCTGATTGCCGTTGGCATCGGTCAAAATCTGTGCGGTTTGGTTATCATAAATGTTGCCCGAATTTGTTTGAATCATGCTGACTTTCTCTTTTGTGCCGACCAAAACAACTTCATTGACAGGTTCTTTTGTAACCTTACTGCTGACAATTTCTTCTTTTTCAAGTTTACCGTTGATATAAGTTTGACGCTTTTGTGTTACACGCTCGCCCTCAACGCCGACTGTGCCGACCTGAGTTTCACCTGCATACAGGCTGTCCGTATTTTGATTAACAGTCTGATAAGCGATAGAGCTTGTTTCGGAAAATTCCTTATATGTAACACGGTCAATCTGAATGAGCATATCCTCAGAAACATTGTCTTTCAATGTACAGCTTAAACTGTCATCGTCATTCAAAGTGATATTCAAAAATTTCAGAGTATCTTCAACCGTACCTTCGGGAACCTGATAACTTTCGGAAACATTAGCGTCCTTAACCGTAACATTGTACCAACGGTCAATTTTAATTTCCATATCCGGTTTCAGTTCCGTATTGGCGGCATAAGAAATCTTATCGTTGACACCTACGGTCATACCTGAGGCTTTCACAGCATCGCCGACTGTACCCTCTACAAAGGAAATGGTTTTTGTTTGTCCGTCCGCAATAACATCGACATTAAACGCACGAAGAATAGAAACCTCCAAATTGCCGTTTTCATCTTCCATGCAAACGACTTTGTCGTTGCTTCCCAATGTCACGCCGGCTTTGCTCAGAATAGCGTCTGTGGATAAGTCCATTGTGTTGACAACCGTTTCTTCTGTTCCATCAACAACCTTTACGCTTTTTGTAAGACAGGTTACGGAAAGAACAGCGGACATACATACTGCACCGAACAATACCAAAGAAACCGCTTTCTTACTTATATTGATTTTAGTCTTTTTCTTCATAATCAAAAACTCCTTACAACGGTCATCGTCTTGGGGAAACCGTTTTTGTCTTGTTTTTGTTCGTACGGTTGATATTATAAACTCAATACAAAATATTGTCAAAGCTGACTGACGGTTCAACTTTGTGCATTTTGACAGAGATTTTTTTCCCGTTTGACAAAAAAATCCAAGCTGTGCGGCTTAATATTCTTTTAGAGAAATATATTTTTGAGAAAACTGTGCAATATGCAGAAATTCAAAGTTACAGAATTGTTACCGTTTGATACTCTTTTTAACTCTCTTGAAAAAGTCCTATATTCGGCTTATCCATGCGTTTTTTTAAATTCAAATGCCCAAAAGAAATTCTAAATTTTAAAAATTCCTGTTCCTTAAAAGAGGTTGTTTTTCCGATAATTCTCCCGTTTTTTCGACTTTTGCATTTTATAGTTATTTTTATCAAAAAGTTACAATTTGTAACGCTTTTCAAGAAAGGAACAATCTAACCACCAAAAAAATAAAGGATAAGGGAAAAGAAACGCTATCGTTTCTTTTCCCTTATCCTGCTTCGATTTCTCTTGAAATATAATAG
>JBJEQG010000124.1:0-12817 GCA_051881635.1 Acutalibacteraceae bacterium | reverse complement strand
TATTTAAAAACAGAACAAAGACAAAAACCGTTCAGTGAACTTATTGAAAGCTCATTGAACGGTTTTTTGTATGAAAAAGAGAAAGGAGTGAAGAAATAATCGGTTAAATACTGTTATCCGATATGCTCAAAACGGGGAACTTGTTTGTCACCGACATTAACAAACTGATAGAACATTGAAGCCGGACGGGCCCAAATTTTGCCCTCGCCCCATGTTTCTTTATAGATAACCAAATCTTCCATTGTTTCGCTGTGTTTTGCGATAGCGATAAATTCATATTCGCCGCCTTTGTAGTGGCGATAGCGTCCCGGTGTGCCACGGTCAGGCAGTTTCGGTGTCGGTTCAGCGACAGGAGTTTGATTGGAGGCGGTTTCCTGTTCGGTGGTGTCTGTAATTTCGCCCTCACCCAAATCAACAACAGGTGCTGTGCCGTTCGTCAGAACAAGAACACGAGTGCCATGTGCGGGAATATCAATATTGGCGTAATTGTTGTTGACATCAAAACGCTTGTTGTTGTCCATAACATCAAACAGAGCAGAACCGCCGTCTGTATTGAAGCCAATATCAAAACTGTTGTCCGTTAAATTCAAAGCAATATAAACGGTTTCGTTTTCAAAGCGGCGTTTGAAAACAAGCTGTTCATTACGAATGATAACATTGTCAAACGAACCGTATTTCAATGCCTTAAAGCTGCGGCGAACCGCACCAAGTTTGCAGATATGGCGGAACAAAGCGTTTTCCTGAATATCCGATACATTCAGACAAGGACGCAAAGGCCAGTCATGGTCAACATTGTTCTTTTGACCTTGCAATCCCCACTCACTGCCGTAATAAACGGACGGTACGCCCGGCATAAAATAGAGTGTTGAATAGATGTTCGGCAGATATTCCTGACGCTGTACCACGCTTGCAACACGGTTAACATCGTGGTTATCAACAAAGTTGTAGGTATAAATGTTTTTGTAAATACCGCCGTTGCCGAATTGACGGTTTAAGGAATGGGCAATCTCAAAGTAGTTTTTGCTGTTATGTGCGGAATAAATGCCCTTGTAACATTCGTAGTTTGTAACGGAGTCTAATGTTTCGGGGTTAGCCCAACGGTTGTAATCGCCATGGATAATCTCACCGAAAAGCCAAAAATTCGGGTCTTTGCTCTTTGTGTAGTTGCGGAGTGCTTTGAAGAAGTCCAAGTCCACGCAATCGGCAGCGTCCAATCTCAGACCGTCAATCTTAAAAGTATCAATCCACATACCGACAGCATCCAACAAATGCTGTTTAACATCGGGATTACGCAAATTCAGTTTTACAAGGTCATAGTGTCCCTGCCAACCTTCATAGGAGAACGGGTCGCCGTAAGGACTGCCGCCGCCAAAATGCAGATTTTGAAACCATGAACAATAGGGAGAAGATGAACCTTTTTCTCTCACATCACGGAAAGCCCAAAAGTTTCTGCCGACATGGTTAAATACACCGTCCAGAACAACTCTGATACCGTTTTCGTGCAGGGTATCACAAATTTTCTTAAAGGAGTCGTTGTCACCAAGACGATTGTCGATTTTCATATAATCATCGGTATCGTAGCCGTGTGTTGTAGACATGAATACAGGGCTGAAATAGATAGCGTTGATATTCATTTTTTTAAGATGCGGAATAAAGTCAATAACCTTGTCCAAGCGGTATTCCAGCTTGCCGTCATTAACACGGGGAGCGTTTGTGAAACCCATAGGGTAGATTTGATAGAAAATAGATTCATTGACCCAATACATAGCGGATAATCGTTCCTTCCTTTGTACACTTATTTTTTAAAAAATTTTAACAACAGGTTATGTTCTGCTGACATTGAAAATTATAGCATAGTTTTACAATAATTGCAATATTTTTTTGAAAATTTTGGTAAGAATGATTGCGAAAATGATTTTTAATAATTTGAAAGAAAAAAACGAAAAACAAAAGCCATGTTTTAAAACAACATTTACTTATAATTTACAGTAAGTCGGGTTTTTAGGTCTTGTAAAAACAGGAATGGTTATATTATAATATAAAAGGGTAATGGATAAACTTGTTTTATTAGGAGGAAAAGTTTATGAGAAAAACGAAAATCATTTGCACACTCGGCCCTGCAACGGATAATGATGAGGTTTTAAAACAGCTCATGATTAACGGCATGGCGGTTGCCCGTTTGAATATGTCCCATCAAACCTATGAGGAACATATACGAAGAATTAACAAGGTTAAGCAGTTCCGTGAGGAATTGAATATTCCGGTTGCGATTTTGCTGGATACAAAAGGACCGGAAATTCGTACAGGCGATTTTTGCGAAAAGAAAGTAATGCTTGAAGCCGGTCAGACCTTTACTTTGGTTACAGATGACATTGTAGGAGATAACACAAGATGTTCCATTTCTTTTAAGAATTTGCCCAATGATGTAACAAAGGGCGACAGGATTTTGATTGATGACGGTTTGATTGAACTGAGGGTTGAAAACACCACTGAAAATGAAATTGTATGTACGGTTATCAACGGCGGACAGGTTTCCTCCCATAAAGGAATCAATGTGCCGAATGTGTCATTGTCCATGCCGTTTATGAGTGAGAAAGACAAGGCAGACCTTGCTTTCGGTATTGAACAAGATGTCGATTTTGTTGCCGCATCTTTTACACGCTGTGCTGAGGATATTAACAGCCTCCGTGCGGAATTGGAGAAAAACGGCAGTACCGGTATCCGAATTATTGCAAAAATCGAAAATAAAGACGGTATCAATAATATTGAGGAAATTCTCCATGCTGCTGACGGTATCATGGTTGCAAGAGGAGATTTGGGTGTTGAAATTCCGTTTGAGGATATTCCGGCAATTCAAAAGAAGTTGATTAAGAAAACAAGAGATGCCGGCAAACAGGTTATTACCGCAACACAGATGTTGGACTCCATGATGAAAAATCCCCGCCCGACAAGAGCTGAAACCACCGATGTTGCCAATGCGATTTATGACGGCACAAGTGCGATTATGCTTTCAGGCGAAACAGCGGCAGGTGCCTATCCGATTGAAGCAGTAAAAACAATGGCGTCCATTGCGGAAAGTACGGAAAGAGATATTGATTATATTTCAAGATTTAAAAAGCGTGATGTTGTGGAGCGTCCAAATGTAACTTCCGCAATTTCTCATGCAACCTGTACAACCGCCCATGACCTTGGTGCCTGTGCGATTATGACCGTATCAAAGTCGGGTGAAACTGCCCGCATGATTTCAAAATATCGTCCGAACTGTCCGATTATCAGTGGTACAACCAATCCGAAAGTTTTGCGTCAGATGAATATGTCATGGGGTGTTATCCCGATTATGATTGACGAAAAAGACAACACAGATGATTTGTTTGAACATGTTATTGATGTTGCCGAGAAAAAAGGTTTGGTTAAGAGCGGTGATTTGGTTGTTATTACAGCCGGTGTGCCGCTTGGCGTTTCAGGTACGACAAACCTCTTGAAAGTGCATTTGGTCGGAAATATTTTGGCAACAAGCAAGACGATTGTCAATCATTTGACGGTTCGTGCATCGCTTTGTGTCTGCAATGATGAAACAGAGGCTTTGAAGAACTTTAATGACGGCGATATTCTTGTTATCTCAAAAACAACCAATGAACTTTTGCCGATTATCCAAAAGGCGTCAGGCGTTATTACGGAGGAGGACGGCGTGGAGTCCCATGCGGCGATTGCGTGTCTGGCACTGCATAAACCCGTTCTTGTTGGCGTAGCCAATGCGACAAAATTGTTGAAAACAGGAACAAGTGTAACATTAGATGCCGATAAAGGTATAGTTGTCAGCGGCAGTTTTTCGGGTTAAGTTAAAAATATGAAAAATTTAATGGACTTTGCTTTGTGGCAAAGTCCATTTTTTGTATATTGACAAAATAAACTTGACAATTAGGAAAGATTGTTCTATCCTAATAAATAATTCAAATAAAGGAGTGAATAACATGGGAAAAGGAAAATATATGTGCCGTATGGCGGCATTTTTGGCGGTGTTGTTCAGTTTTTCGGCGTGTACGGCGGGAAATGGGGATAACAGGGAAAGTGTCCCTGTGTCGGCGGAAGAAAGTCAGGTTTCAAAAGTTGAAAGCAGTGTGCCGTCCGAAAACAGCAATACTTCCGAAACAGGCGGTATAACGCCCGCTCTTTGGAAAGTGACAGACAAGGACGGAAACAGTATGTATTGTTTTGGCTCTATTCATGCAACAGAGGGAGAAATCGAATGGCCAAGTTATTTTGAAACCGCCTATTCGGAGTGTGACAGTCTGGCGTTTGAATATGATATAACATCATCTTTGGATTTGGAAAATGCCATCAATAGTATGCAGTCTTATATGTATATGGACGGAACGACAATTAAAGACCATATTCCTGAGAAAGATTATGAACAGGCGGTCAGAATATTAACGGAAAATAAGATGTATGTCAGTACCTATGACTATTTTAATGTTGTTTTTTGGTTTTCTCTTATGGAAAATGTTTGTATAGCACAATCAGGTTTAAATGTTATGCAAGGGGTTGATATGCAGTTAATCAATCGAGCAAAAGCAGACGGAAAAACAGTTTTAGAGGTTGAGTCGGAAAAGGAACAGGTTGATATGTTCAATAATTTCTCCGATAAACTTCAAGTATATCTTTTGGAAAGCTATTTGGGTGAGGGAAAAATTGAGGAACAGACGGCGGCTATTAAAGAAACTTATGAAAAGTGGAAAAAGGGTGAAGATTTAACCGAGAGTGCAACAGAGGAAATGACTGAGGAAGAAAAGGCTTTGAGTGATGAATACACAAATGCATTGATTATACAAAGAAATATCAAAATGGCGGATACTGCCGAAAGATATATGCAGAGTGGCGATACCGTTATGATGGTTGTCGGTGCGGCTCATTATTACGGGGAAAGCGGAATTTTAAGTCTTTTGCGGTCAAAAGGCTGTACGGTTGAGCGTGTTACAGGTTAATCATAAAAAGAAAAAAGAGTTCTGTCCATGATTGGACGGAACTCTTTTTTGTTGGGAAGTTTATTTGTCTTTCTTTCGGAAAACAAACAGCTTGCTGGCAATATAATTCAAAATGACAACCACAACCGCCAAAATCAATTTGGCAATAAAGGCATTCATCAAAAGCCAATTAACAAACACATACAGCAGGACTGTTTCAACAATCAGTGAAAACAATCTCGCTCCAAAAAAGGCAATCATTTCTTTCAGAAAGTTTTTTGTTCCCGAAACCTGCGACTGAAAAACCATGCCACGATTTGTAAAGTAGGCGAACAGAACACCGACAATCCATGCGATAATATTTGAGATAATATAATCAATCGAAAAAATATTTACGCACAGAAAATAGGTTATATAGTTGACAGCGGTTGTACAACAACCGAAAAATATATATAGGATAATTTCACGATGTTTTTGAAAAAGTTGTTTTAATGTATTCATGCGGCACTGCTTTCTGCCTTTGAAACATCAGTGGAATTTTCTCCGTCAGATGTTTCAAGAGCCATATTTCTTTTTGGAACTTCCTTGTTTTGGGCAAGCAGACTGACATACGATACCAAATCGTTTGCGTATGTTAAGTCGGTATAGCTTTCGGCGTGACCGTTCAGAACGACAAGGCACTTTGTCCCCGATACATAAAGCTCAATGGTATCCGTAATATCGTTTTCAAAGGCGAATTGAACCGATAAAAGCAAATCGTCCCGAACGGCATTTTCAACGCTTTCGTCTGTGCGTGTTATCTCGCAAAGATTATGAATATAGTTTTCAAAATATTGATAGTTGATTTCAGTATTGCCATACATGACTGTATGTACGGTGCTTGGCTTTCCGTCAATATTTTCTTTGGTTTCGTGGGTTATATCGAAGTCGTAATCAGTCTTTCCCGTTGAAATCTTCATATTGTTCATGGAAAGAAAGTTTGGTGCAAAAATACTGTCGGAAAGAAAATCCTTGTATGAAATATCTAACCATGGCAATTTATCGGCACTGATTTTATAAATAATATTTTCGCCTGCCGCCATGATATAACAGTTTTTATCTTTATCGGGAGCAGATGTAAGGAGATGAATACTGCCACAGGTTGCCGTAACAAAAATGTCGCTGTACGGTTCTGCCAAACCGTATTTTTTAAGTTCCTCATCGGAGCAGTCAACAGCGGCAACGCTGTCCCCTTCCAAGCCGAAAAGATAGGTTTCACAGAAATTTTCCATTGTATCGGCATTACAAATCTCACGATAGGGGGAATACATCAGATAAGCCGAGTCGCTGTTCGTGTTGTCGGTAGCGTCAATTTTAATCGGTTTTTCCAAATAAGTGCCGTTGATGACCATGCTTTCAATATAAGAGTCCCGTTCGAGGGAAATGGAAAGCGATTTGTCAAATAATTGCAGACCGTCCTCCAAGAACATGGAAACGGTATCCAATGCCACAAGATAAACATACTTATCGCCCTCAAAACGAATATAAACCGTATTTTCCTTACCAACGGCATCGTTTCCGATGTAGAGTGTTTTCTTTGTATTGTCATTGAAAGTGATTGTAACAGTAGCTCGTGGCTTGCTCAACCCAAATTCGGCATAACGCTCGCCCGTTTTGTCTACAATTTTTGAGGCGGTTATATTTGCACAATGATAGGCAAGCTGTTGAGTTTGATATTGGGAAAGATGATTTTTTGGGTGCTCCTGCATGGTGTAAATCATGGTTTCATAGGAATTTGCATTTTCACTTTCCGAAGAACTGTCGGAGGAAGTTGTATCATAATTATAATAGGTTTCGGTCAGATAGCCGACAAGTTCATAAGAACCATGACTGTTTTCGACTTTGATTTCCTCAACATCTAAATAATTACGGTTGATGAGATTGATTGCTGACGGTGTGTTTGTTGTGCTGTTGTCCTCTTTCGGCAGCAAAAGAATTACAATCAAAGCCGCTGCCAAAATAAGAACGGTCAGAGCAGCTATGATAATGATTTTAATGTTTTTGCTCATAATATCGCCCTTTCATGCTTATTGATTGCGGCGTTTGATAAAGACAACAATACCGCCGCCGAGAACAGCCAACGGCAGGAACGCAAAGAATATTGTTCCGATGAAAATTTTTGTGCCTGTATTCATATTCAGGTCGTAATCGGTCAGAACTTTATCAGCAAGATTGACAACATTCAAATCGTTACCGCAAAGGTTGCCAAGCATTGCCAAAACATAACGGCTGTTGCTGAATACCGAGCCAAGAATTGCTTTTGTAAACATTGTGGACGAACCCATAACAACCATGTGTGAGTTGACTTCCTCACTCAGTCCTCTTTCGCCGATAGCACCGACAACAACATTACCGCTGACGGCGTCTTTCATTTTCCAGGTGTTTTCGTCAGCGTCAAAGGGACAAGTTCCCGACTGGGAGGATAAGCACAAAAGTGCAGAGGCATAATTGCTGTTTACAATGTTGATAGAGCGTGAATATGAAGTGATAACAGGGTAGTCGCTTTCGGCATTGATAAGTTCCGTAAAATCCGATGAGGCAAAGGAACACGCCAAACCGTCATAATAGCTGTATGTGTACATACGGTTCTGGTCCATATCAAACGCCATACCATGTTCAACCGCCATACCGAAAAATTCCAAAAGGGTGTCTATATTCGGTGTTTTGGAATCTTTTGCACAGGGAATATAGAGTGCCGTTTTGCCGTAGCTCTCATTGTTGGTCAAAAAGTTCATGATACTTTGAGTTTCCAACTCGGTATAGTCCTTAGTCGGTGTAAACATAATCAACAGTTCGGTGTTTTCGGGAATTTTATCCGTTGCAATATTGATTTGTTTTACGGCATAGTTGTTGCTTTCCAAAAAGCGAATGAAATAATCAGCATTTTCTTCGGCATCGTCCATAATCATGGTGACATTTGTGGTTTTGTCTGAGGTTACGGTCATAAGAGCGGAATCGAATGCCGACTCAACCTTGGAGGAGGCAATATATTGATAGGTATTGTCATAATATTCCATGTTGTACATATCCGTATATTTCAAAACACGATATTTGTCACCGCAGGAGATGATAACATCAGTCGAATTAAGTGTTTCGTTTTCATACTTGTTGGCATAGGTTGGATTGCTTGTAATATCAACATAGTTGACGGTGATGTTTTCGGAATATTGGCTGTATTGTGTTGCAAGCCCCGTTGTTTGAATACAATATGAGTCTAAGGATTCATAATAGTCTTTTGTGGAAAGAAAAGTAATTTCAACAGGTTTGTTGATACTCTTAACCAGTTTGATTGTATTTTCCGTAAGATGAAATGCCTGTGTAGCGGTCAAATCGGCTGTAAAAAAGGCATAACGATTTGTCAAAACCGAGCAGATGACATTTACAATAATCAAAGCAACAAGAAACAGGGCGGTTGTTGTCAGAGAAAAAATTTTCTTTCGGCGGTTTTTCGGGGAATGATGTTTAGAGATTTTTTCTTTATTTTTTGATTTTCCGCCGTTTTGTTCCTTAATTTCGTCTGTATCTTCTTCAAGTTCAATATCGGTATCGGCTTGAACATCAGACAATGCACTGTCGGAAGTGGCGATATTTTCGGTTGTTTCAGTGTTTTCAGAAACGGTTTCCGTATTTTCAATTTTTTGTTCTTCATTTTTTGAATTTTCGTTCATATAAACACCTCCTTAACTCCAACGGCGTTTTTCAAGCATTTTGACAGTCAAAAACAGGAACATAGCGGTTATGCTCAGGAAAAAGACTGTACTGAACAGCGAAAAAACACCGAGTGTCATTTCCGTATATTTGGAATTGAAGTTGATAAACTCCAAAATGTTTTTTGCCCAATCCCATGACAGCATGGACTTGAACATATCAACCAAAAGCAGAACGATATTGACGGCAAAGGACGCTACCGCCGCAATTACCATGCTTTCGGTTAAAGAGGAAATAAACAGACCTATGGAAATTAAAGCCGCACCCAAAAGCAGCAAACCGAAAATATTGCCGATAATAACCGACCAGTCGGGAGTTGCGGCAAATGAAACAACAATCGCCTGTAAAATAAATACGGAAACACAAATACCGTAAACCGCAAAGGCGGAAAGAAATTTGCCTGCAACAATGGAAAACAGGCTGACGGGAGCGGTCAAAAGGGCTTGGTCTGTTTTCTGACGGCGTTCCTCGCTCAAAAGACGCATGGTCAAAAGCGGAATGAGAAATAATAAAATAAAGAACATATTGCCAAAAGTGCCGGACATATCGGAAGTGCCTGCATACAGTGATTGAACATAAAAAAACAAACCACTGAAAAACAAGAATACCGCTAAAACAACATAGCCGACAGGTGAGGCAAAATAAGACTTGAACTCTCGTTTGAAAATAGCACTCATGATTTTTTAACCTCCCTTGTTTCCGTATTTTCAGAGAGAATACGCATAAAAATATCTTCAAGAGAAAGCTCGTCCAGGTACATGGACAGCAACGCATAATTGGAACGGGCAAGTGTGCGGAATACGGGACGGCGAATATCTGTTTTTTCGTCACTGCAAAGCGTATATTCATAACAGCCCTGTTCGGTCATGCCATGACGGATAACTTTGTTCACTCCCGAAATGCCCTTGAGCATATTATATACGGAGGTTTGATTGCCTTCAATAACAACATTCAGGTTGTTTTCTCCCGAAACTTTTCGTGAAAGATTGGAAGTGAGGTCATTTACGGCGATTTTTCCGTTGTTGATAACAACAATACGGTCACATATCGCCTGTACTTCCGAGAGAATATGAGAGGAAAGAATAACGGTATGCTTTTTGGACAGGGAACGAATGAAACGGCGAACTTCAACAATTTGTGCGGGGTCAAGTCCGGCGGTCGGCTCGTCCAAAATCAAAATCGGCGGGTCACCCAAAAGTGCCTGAGCCAAGCCGATACGCTGACGGTAACCTTTGGAGAGATGTTTAATAATACGGTTCTGTACATCGGTAATTTTGACTGATTGACAGATTTTGTTGATATGTTCTTTCATCGGAAGTTTCAGTTTTTTCAAACCGAATATGAACTCCAAATATTTTTGAACCGTCATATCGTCATAAAGCGGCGGAATTTCAGGAAGATAACCGATTTGCGTTTTTGCGGCGGACGGTTCTTCAAGAATATCATGACCGTTGACAATAACATTTCCGTCTGAGGCGGAAAGATAGCCGGTAATGATATTCATGGTTGTTGACTTCCCGGCACCGTTTGGACCGAGAAAACCGAGAATTTCACCCTCTTTGACTTTAAAACTGACATCATCAAGGGCAATATGACTGCCATAATACTTTGTGAGGTTTTTTACCTCAATCATGCTTTACTCACTCCTAACATTTTATAAATCAATTTCAAGGATAACGGGGCAGTGGTCACTGCCGTAAACCTCAGTCAATATATCCGCTTTTTTAATCCTGTCGGAAATGCGGTCGGATACAAGAAAATAATCAATACGCCAACCGGCGTTATTTTTACGGGCATTAAAGCGGTATGACCACCAACTGTATTTTCCTGTTTCATCGGGGTGAAGAAAACGATAACTGTCCGTAAATCCGCTTTCCAAAAGGGCGGTCAGCTTTTCTCTTTCCTCGTCCGAAAATCCTGGATTTCCACGATTGTTTTTCGGGTTTTTAAGGTCGGTTTCTTTGTGGGCAACATTGAGGTCACCGCACAAAATAACAGGCTTTTGCCTGTCAAGTGCGATAAGATAGGCTCTCAAATCATCTTCCCACTGCATACGGTATGTTAAGCGTTTCAACCCGTCCTGTGAATTGGGGGTGTAGATATTTACAAGGAAAAATTCGGGCATTTCAACCGTAATCATACGCCCTTCGTGGGCATGAGCGTCCAACTGCATACCGTTTAAAATTACCTGTTGTGGAATATGTTTTGTAAAGACGGCTGTACCGGAATAGCCTTTGCGTTCCGCACAGCATAAATATTCCGTATAGCCGTCCATACTTATATTGGCTTGTCCGTACTGCATTTTCGTTTCCTGTATGCACAAAAAATCAGGGCTTTGCTCCTGTACAAATTCGGCAAAGCCTTTTGTCAGACAGGCACGAATACCGTTGACATTCCAAGAAATAAATTTCATATATGACCTTCTTTCGGTTAGGGACATTTGTTTCTTTGATTATATCACGCATACCTATATATAATCAAGGATAACACGATAAGCGGCACACAAATCGTCAACAGACAAACGGGCATTTGCGGAACTTGTGGAGGGGAGGGGAATTGCTTTGGGACAGCTTTTGGATTGACATAATTTTGTATAGAATTGATAAGCCTTTGTTCCGGTGGTAAAAATATGTGTAATCTGTGTTTTTTCTATCAGCTTTGCAATATCGTTTGGAACAGGAGCGGTAATTGAAGCGTCTGACGCACCTTTTACCGAACATTCCGCAAGGGTATCCCATAAAGCAATATGGTGTTTCAAAACAAGGCGTTTTTTTTCTTCATTCGTTTGCGGCAAAGGCTCTTGCAGTAAAACAGACAGCACACGCCAAAAGCGGTTTTGTGGGTGTCCATAATAAAAGCCGTTTTTTCGGGAGGCGAGAGAGGGCATTGTACCTAAAATACAGATACGGGATTGTGCATCATAAACGGGCAGCAGTGGGTGACGAACAATTTGGTTTTCCATTTTTCCTCCTTATCGTTGCCATACTTCTGAATTTATCCTATAATTATGTCATGGGGGCGGATTGTCGCTAATGTAACTATTATAGTTGAAAATAATTGAACGAGTATGAAAATTTTTTGAATTTTAGGAGTGATTATATTGAAAATATTAGTTTTTGCAACAGGCGGAACGATTGGTAGTAGTTGTGCCGACAAAGTTATTGATTTATCCGATGATACAAAGAAACTGCGTGTTTTGGAGCAATATAATGAACGATATGGGGATTGTCATTTTGATGTTTGCCGACCGCTGAATATATTAAGCGAAAATTTGGAACTGAAAGATTGGGAAATATTGGTCAATACCATTCGTCATACCGATACAAAAGGCTATGACGGATTGATTGTAACACATGGCAGTGATACACTGTCCTATACTTCGGCAATGCTGGGACTTTGTCTTTGCGATTTGCCGTTGCCACTGGTAATTACAGCGAGCAATTATGTTCCCGATGAACCGAAAAGCAACGCCCTAATCAATATCCGCTGTGCGGTTAAGGTTATGGAATGTTTTTCAAGGGGCATTTTTTCTGTGTTCTGTGATAGCAACAATCATGCCGTTTATTTGCCGACACGACTTTGCGAGGCGGAACGCTGTTTGGATTGTTTTTCCTCTTTTGAACGACAATGCTTTGCGGATTTTCAAAATGACCGTTTGATTTTGAATACGGGGGATTATATGCCGTCAAAGGCGGATATGGAGAAAGAACATCAATCGCCTTTGCATGGGGATTTATCCTTGAAAAAGCGTGTTCTTATGCTGCATCCTTATCCGGGAATGGATTACCGCACAATTTCGATTGGAAATGATGTCGGGGCGGTTTTGCATATTCTGTATCATTCCGCAACGGCTAAAAGTGACGGGGATAATTCCATTCTGACACTTGCGGAACAATGCAGTACAAAAAAAATACCGTTGTTTTGTGCATCTTTTAAGGACTTGCAGGCGGCAAGGTATGCGTCAAGTGTTAAATTTATTCAAAAGGGTGTTATCCCACTGTATGCTTTGTCTGATGAAAGTGCGTATGCCAAGCTGCTTTTGGCTTGCAATCAAAATCGTGTATCCTGTGCCGAATTTATGCAAAAGGATATTTATTTTGAAACCGTAC
>JBJEQG010000123.1:2218-12887 GCA_051881635.1 Acutalibacteraceae bacterium | reverse complement strand
TTGGTGCGAGTGACGGGACTTGAACCCGTACGTCGTACGACACACGCCCCTCAAACGTGCCTGTCTGCCAATTTCAGCACACTCGCATATCTCTCAGCGACTTTTATATTATAACAATCAAAAGTCGAATTGTCAAGCATTTTTTTAAATTTTTTCTAAATCTTTTTGTCAACTGAAAAAGTTTAAATTCCGCAAAAAAACAAACTATCGGCATTTCGGACAAATTTCAGCAAATTTATATTAAATCGGTTATTATTACCAAAAAATCAACAAATTTCAGTGAAATATTTTGAGTTCTAAAAACAAACATAATCTTTTTTATGTAGAGTTCATGTTATATAATCATAAATAATACAATAGAAAAGAGTGGAAATTTTTTTATGGAAACAATGCACGAATTATACTTGGAGAAATTCCGACCGACTGCCGATATAACCCAACGATATTATAACGGCAGAAAAATTGCCCTTTATGGCGACTCTCCGTATCTGCGTGAACTCTTAAAAGAAGAATACAACATAAATGTTGATTTGTTGGTAACAGGCGTTCAAAAAAATGTTGCTGAGGGAATTACCCTGATTGACGATTTAAAAGGAAAATCCGACACATATTATATTATCGTGCCATACCTGAAAAGCGATGTCAAAACAAAGCGAAAACTTAAATCATTAGGCTACACCAAATTTAAGGATTTTGTCTTTACAAAGCACAAAAAAGTTGCCCTTCCCATAGGCTTTGGTGATTACAACGATGAATACGGCAATCATATTCATTGTACGGGCTGTAAAGTTCTTTTGGACGAAGAGGCGGGAAATGTCAACATCATTGTTCATGATACGGCAATTTTAAAGGGTGACACTTTAATTCATGTCAAAGGTTTTAATTCCAAAATCATTATAGGTGAAAACTGTCGTTTACCGTCATGTGTGATTTCTCTCTGTTCAAATACCGCATTAAGTATCGGTGAAAAAACGACCTTTGGTTTAAACTGCCATATAAATATTTCTCATAACGAGTCTGTTTATATCGGAAATGATTGTATGTTCTCCCACGATATAACGATTTTAGCCGGTGACGGTCACCCTATATTTGATGTTCATACTGGCAAACGGACAAACCTCCCCTCCGGCATTAACAATCAAAACTATTCGATAAAAATTCAGGACCATGTTTGGGTTGGTATGCAAAGCACAATTTTAAAATGTTCTGTCGGGCGTTCAAGTATCATCGGAGCTTGTTCCTTTGTCAAGGGAAAAATCCCAAATAACTGTATTGCGGCAGGTATTCCCGCAAAGGTTATAAAAAAAGATATAACTTGGGCAAGAAAAAATCTTTGTGAAGATATTTCTTTGTGCGGCGAGGAAAATATCGCTCTGACCGAAGATTTTTAATTCCATACTTATGCAAAAAAATCCGTTTCCCATGAGTTATTCATAAGAAACGGATTTTTGTTATTCGGACACTGTTTCCGTAGCTATAAGTGTATTGGAGGACAATGCATAATAAATTTTATCATTTATTGTCACTAACATTTTCGGCATAACGGTTGTACAGTCCAAAAGTTCATTGTCACTTGCCGCATAAACGCTGTCACTCGAAAACATTTTCCCTGAAATATAAAACATTTTTTCGGATTCGTTGTGTTGGAAAGGCATTGAATTGACCGCTTTATAGAGCGTTTTGCTTTCAGTGGCAATAATATTGCCGTCAAAGGCAGGTGTATCGTTTCTATCTGAACAGGCGTAGCAGACTTCACCGTTAAGCTCAATAAAAAACACTTCCGCACACAAATTTTCATTGTAGTCATAAACTAAAACTTCCATGTGATTTTCATTTATGAGTATAGTCAACGATATGTTTCGTTCGGCAACAGCGGTACAGTAAACATACATATTAGAAAACAGAACTGTCGATGTAAACAGTTCCGTATCATTATGAATGGCATAAAAGTTGTAAGAATCCGTAAATACATTATATGTGTTGTTTCGCTGTAAAACAAACTGAAAATTACGATATTGGAATACAATCGGAATAACGCTTTCCGCCGCACCCTCCATAGCACTTTGCAATTCTTCCTTATTTGTCATACATTGAAGTCCACAACTTTCAAGCTGTGAAATAACATTCGAGATAAAATCCCATTCCGTCCCGTAAGTGTTCACATTGATGTGCTTATACATTTTTAACCTCCTCATATTCCGCTTTCTCAACGGAAATTTCCAAAGCCGTCATATTCAACGCACAATCATTTTCACGCCGCATGACGGCATTTTTCATTTGTTCGACATACTCCGCCATAATCTTTTGAAGTTCCGTAAATTCATCTGAACCTTCAATGACGGTATCGTCAACCGAAGGCATAACATGGATAAAAAAGCACCCTGAGGACAACACACTGCCGCTGTCATAAAGCGTTATTTCACAGCGAACAAGTCCCGCACACGCCAACAGTGCCGAAGTCAACGGACACTGAATGAGATTTTCCTCCAACACCGTAACGGCATTAAAAATAACACTGCCGTCTGCCTTTTCACACTTCAAAACAATTTCGGCATTTTCGCAGGAAATCGGCTGACCGTCTGCCAAAAGTTGGATTTGCAGAAAGCGGCTGCCACAGTCATGCTGTTTTGCATGGACACATGGCGGTTTTACGGCGGCATTGAAATCCACAGATAAATTTTGGATATAAACCATAAACTCTCAACTCCTTTCATAAACCCGTTATTCCGAAAGAAAATTGGAGCTTTTTATATCCACTTTCATAAATTATTTACATTTTAAAAATTTCAGTACCGTAACATATTTTTTGCAAAAAATAAAAAGGACTTGAAGGAATATCCCCCAAGTCCATTTATAAAGTTTACTTTTGATTAGTTTTTTGCCTTGCCGAACAATCTCAAAAGATAAAGGAACATATTGATGAAGTCAAGATAAAGCTGCAAAGCACTCATGATTGCGGTTCTCTTAATCATAACTTCATCGCCCTGATACTGAGCATAAAGCTCTTTGATTTTCTTTGTATCATAAGCCGTAAAGCCCATAAATACAATAACCGCTATAACGCTAATCAGAATTTCCATTGTTTCAAGATGAATGAAGATACCGATAAGAGAGAAAATCAAAATACCTATTAAACCAAATGTACAGATAACACCAAGTTTTGCAAGACTGCGTTTTGTAACATAGCCGTAAACCGCCATAGCACCGAAAATACCGGCACAAACCGCAAACACTGCGATAACTGAACCCAATTCATAGCAAATCAGAGCCGGAGCAATCGTAATACCGTTAATTGCCGAATAGGCGAGAAAAACACCCGTACATACTGCCGGAGGCATTTTATGGATTGCCCTACTTAAAATAAAAACCAAAATCAGTTCAACAAGTGCCAGACCAAAGTAGAGTACAGGATTAAACAGCACAAGACGCATTGCAAAAACGCCGCCGTTTGCCGCCATAATCATGGAAACGCCAAATGTAATTGCCAGACCTATGAACATCCAAAGGAAAGTTTTGCGGGTATATGCCGCCAAACCCTGTTCATAATCCCAACCGGTCTGAGCCATGTTGTTGTAGTTATTTTGGGGATTGGGGTATCCGCCATAATAATTGTTATTCATGTAACACACCTCTTTCATTATATAAAAACATACCCATAGATTTAATTTAATTATACGCCCGCAACTATTCTTTGTCAAGAAAACAACGCCTGTCAAAACAGAAAATTCGCCCAAATTAGAGATACAAATTTTAGTGATTTTGTCATGGAAATTTTCAAAATGATAGAAAATTCAAATTTTGGCTTTTACTATGTTTTTAAAAATGTTATAATGGATAAAAACATCAAAAAGCGGGAGTTCTGCCGTTATGCGTTTAAAATACTTTCCTTTTGTCGGTATATTATTATTTTTATGTGCAGGTTTTTTGGGGGTTTTGGGAAAGTCTGTACCTAATGAAAAAAACTTTTTCGCTTATGCCGATGTTATGATTTATTTAGGCTTACTGATTGCGTGGGCAATTTCCATAAATTATCACACCATAAACACAAACATAAAAAAATACCTCATTATATCGTCCGCTCTTATGATTTTTTGGATTGTGGCAAGGACAATCAAATATAATGCTTTTGAAAATACACATATTTACAGCCGATATTTATGGTATGCTTATTATATTCCCATGATTATTCTGCCGTTGATGATGTTCATGGCGGCACTTCATATCGGTAAAAACCGTCCCTCCAAAATGTGGAACATTCTTTTTGTTCCCGCAATAATTTTGACTTTGGGTATTCTTACGAATGACTTTCATCAGCTCGCTTTTAAATTTAAACCGTACTTTGCGGATTGGAATGATGATTACACCTATGGTCCTTTGTATGTTGCGGTTACGATATGGATTTTGTTTCTTGTGGTTGCTGCTTTGAGCGTTATGCTTTACAAGTGCAAAATTTCCAAAGCCAAAAAGAAAATCTGGCTGCCCTTATTTTTTATCTGTCTTTACCTTTTATATACTTTATGTTTCTATATAGACGAAAAAATAACAACCTTTGTTTTCAATTTGCCGGAAATGTTCTGTTTTGCCTGTGTAACACTTTGGGAAGTTTATATTTATATCGGACTTCTCCCCTCCAACACAAATTACGGTGTATTTTTCAATGTTTCAACAATAAATGCCTTTATAACGGACAGCAACCACTCCATTAAATATTTCTCCAAAAATGCGGTTATACCGACAAAATCACAGATTGCCGATGATACGGACAACATTTATATTGACGAAAACATGAAACTATGTTCCAATGCCATTACCGGCGGAAAGGTCTATTGGACGGAAGATTTTTCCGCAATCAATACCATAAATAATGAACTTTCCGATGTAAAAGAACAAATTGCGGAATTGAATGTCATTCTCCAAGCTGAAACGGAAATGAAACAGAAACGGGCTAAGATTATCGAACAAAACAAATTATATGACGGCATATCAAAAATTGTTTTGCCACAGCTTACAATACTTGACGGCGTTATACATGAAATCGAAACACACCCCGAAAATCTCCGAAAAAAATACGCAAAAGCGTGTGTTCTGAATGTCTATATAAAACGCATAAGCAACCTCTGTATTATCGGCAACGATAAAGACTGCCTTTCTTTCTTTGAACTCGAAAACAGTATTCGTGAAATGCTTGAATACCTTGAAGTTTACGGAGTTAGCTGTTCGTTTGTGCGTCATGTGTCGGGAGAATTTCCAACGGAAATTTTAATTTTCGCTTTCAGGTTTTTTGAACACATAATCGAAAAGACCTTTGAAAATACAACCGCCGTTTTCGTGAACCTTAAAGCAGACGGCAACACTATGGACTTAAAATTAAACCTTGATACAGCCGTACAAACGGAAATATCCCCCACATGGGCAGAGGAAATCAAAAACAATGGCGGTACGGTTTCCCTTGAACGGGAGGACGATACGCTTTTTGTACATCTTTGTTTTCTTACGGGGGGGCAGAAATGATAAACTTATTTGAATGTAAATATGAAATGCTTGTTTTTTTAATGCTTACGGCACTTTTATTGTGTTGTGCCGCATTGTACTGTACCATAGCCTCATTTTATTACAGGGTTACCCGCTGGAAAGCAATAAGCTGTGCGGTTATTTTATTTCTTTCCTATGCCCTTTTTCGGACAATGGCGGATTTATCGAATTACCACTATGCAGACACGCCTATTCCACAATACAGCCGTTTTATTGCACAATCTCCGCTTGTTGTTATCATTTCCATACTTGTCTTTTTTACAACACTGTTGATTTATATAATTGTCCGTATTCATTTTTGGCGGCACAATCACATTTCGTCAAATTCCATAAAAGAAAGCTGTGACAGTCTGCCTATGGGACTTTGCTTTTGCGATGAAAACGGCTTGCCGCTCCTGAAAAACAAACTCATTGATTTTCTTTCCTCCGAACTTTGTGGCGAGGAACTCCTTGACGGCATTTATTTTTGGTCGGTCGTTAAACAAAAAGCCACTATGACAAAGGACAGCACCTTTATAATTGCCTTTCCAAACGATAAGGTTTGGAGTTTTGAACGAAAAACCCTTACGGAAAATAAACTCTATCAGATAACCGCCACTGACATCAGCACATATTATTTGCTCACGAAACAACTCCGTTTTGAAATAAATGAACTGCGAAAAATAAATATGCACCTGCAAAGCTATAATGACATGGTGTATGACATCACTAAGGAAAAAGAAATCCTCTCGGCAAAGGAAAAAATCCATGACCGCATGGGACGCACGCTTATTACAACAAAGATTTACATCGAAAACAATCAGCTTTCCCAAAACAATGGAAAACTTATCCAACTATGGAAAGAAAATACCGCTCTTCTGCACTATGCGGAGGACGGCGGCGAGGACGAACATTATATACAAGATGTTAAAAATGCGGCGGCTCTTGTCGGTATAACACCACGACTTATCGGAACTCTGCCAACGGAAAACAAGCGTGTTATGGCAATTTTAACCGCCGTCCTCATGGAAGCCCTGAACAATGCCGCCCGTCATGCAAAAGCCGATACACTAACGATTGAATGTCAAACCACTGAAACGGACTTTCTGTTTACCGTTTCAAACAACGGTAAACCGCCCCAAAAAACAATTATTGAGGGCGGCGGCATTTCCACTCTCCGACAAAAAATTGCAAGGGAAAACGGTTCTCTTGAAATCGAAACCACTCCGCAATTTGCCTTAAAAATAAAAATTTCCAAAAACGAGGTGCTGTATTATGACAAATGTGTTGATTGTTGAAGACCAGACAATGCCGAGAATGTTGTTTGAAATGTTCGTCAGCCAAAGTGAGAATTATCACCTGACCGCCTCCATAAGCAACGCCGATATGGCGGAATATCATTGTGAAAATTCAAACATCAATCTGATATTGATGGATATATGCACAGCTATGGGAGCAAACGGACTGAACGCAGCTCAACGCATTAAAAAGAGATTCCCACAGATTAAGATTATAATCGTCACTTCAATGCCCGAATATTCATACCTCAAACGGGCAAGAGAGGCGGGCGTTGACAGCTTTTGGTACAAAGAAGTCAGCCGTGAACCGATTATCGAAATCATGGACAGAACGATGAACGGAGAGTCGATTTTCCCCGACACGACACCCGAAATTAAATTCGGTAATGCCAGCAGTTATGATTTTTCCGAAAGAGAGCTTGAAGTGCTGAGGGAATTGACAAGCGGCGACACAAATACCGAAATTGCAAAAAGGCTTTTTATTTCCCCCGGCACAGTCAAAAATCATATCCAACATATGCTTGAAAAAACAGGTTTCAAGTCCAGAACGGAACTTGCCGTCAAAGCAAGAGAAACGGGTATCGTTATCCTTGACCGCTCGGAATGTAAAGAATGAGATTTTTATGTAAAATTTTTGTAATATACTTGATTTCTACAAAATTCATGTTAAAATATAAATTGTAAAGAATAATTAGAAAAACAAATTATTCTGTTTTAGCATATTTCAAAGTTGGTTCTCAATCTTAATGCTTTTTTAATATATTTAAATAAGGTTTTTTCAGACATCGTCCTTTGTCTGATGAAATAAAATATTTTATATTTAAAGGAGAAGTTTATTTATGGGAAATGCAAACGGTTCAAAATTTCTTAAAGTCACAGGTATCCTTATGATTATCTTTGGTGCAATATCCATTATTGCGTCAATCATAGCTCTTTTGGGTATTGCCGCACTGAATGTAATGTCTGACGCAGTGGGTGTAACTCATGTTGTCGCTTACAATATCGGTATGCTTTATTTTGCCGGTTTTCTCTCACTTGCAAGTTCCGTTATCGAGTTGATTGCCGGTATTATCGGTGTTATCAATGCCGAAAAACCCGAAAAGGCTCAGACCTGTATGGTATGGGGCGTTATTGTTGCCGTTATGTGCGTTTTAGGTTGCATTTTTACAGCTGTCGGCGGTCAAAGTTTCCCGTTTTTCAATCTGGTTACAGGTTTGGCTGTTCCCGTACTCTATATCATCGGTGCAGTTAAGAACAAGGGATAATAAACATATCAGATTTTACTTGCCCAACACAAAAAAGCACTGTCCAAACATTGTTTTGGACGGTGTTTTTTTGTTATATACTCCCAAAATATGCCGTTTGGCACATTTGAATTTTTGAATATTTTGATATAATAAACATAGGGTATATCTTTAATTTTTTAAGATAAGGAGAGAAACACCATGAAAAAAACAGTATCGGCTCTTTTGGCAATCATTATGACAATGTCCGTATTCTTTTGCTTTACCGCTTGCGGCGGAGGCAGCAACGGTCCGAAAACAACAGGTGCTTATGTACTGACCTCCATGAAACAGGGAGATACCGTTCTTGACAGTGATACACTTGCCTCAATCGGTGCTGATAAATGGAACATTCGTTTTAAGAGTGACGGAAAAGGCACTGCAACTTTCGGTGATGAAGGTGGCGAGTTTACATGGGACGACAAAAGCATTAAATCCAGTGATACAACGCTTACCTATAAACTTGACGGTGACAAACTCACTGTTTCCGATGGTGAGGCAACCATGGAATTTACTTATAACGCCAATTTCTAAATAAACCTTTACTTAATCCGCAAAAGCACCGTCCGAACATTGTTTTGGGCGGTGTTTTTGCCATATAAAATATGCCGTTCGGCACTTTTATTAAAACCCGTTGAATGTTATTGTTATAATAAGGATAATTATAATAGATTGGGGGCTTTTATATGGGCTTTTTTGACAACTTAAAAAAACAGGCTTCGCAAGGTTTAAACAACACTGTTTCAAATGCGGCAAGAAGTGTCGGACAAAGCGTGAGCAATACCGCTGCAAATGCGTTGAATAACGCTTCATACAAAACGGAAACCTTTACTTTCAAATCATTACCGCAAGATGTCAGCCAACTTAAAGCACTGCCCGAGGCGGATTTAACAACGCCGTTCAAAACGGCTGCTCTGGTTATGGCTGTTTTGTGCAATTATGAAAATGATGTTCAAAGCACGATTGATATGGTAAACTTTCTGAAAGGACCTCAGCCACTATCCCCCTATGACATTCAGTTTTTGCGTGACCGTATCAAAGGGAGAGGTTATATTCCCCGTTCATATTTTTCGGGAACAAATCCGCAAAACAACTATACACCGACTGCTCCTTACAGTATTTCCGTTTCGGAACAGAAATACAGTTATGAAAATCAGGGCTACGCCAAACTGTTTTTAAAATCCTCAGGTGCGGATTCTCCACGACCGATTGTTTTGCGTCAAAAGGGCAATCAATGGTTCTTATGGCAAAATCTCGCCCTGTCGGACATTCGCCGTCCTGCCGAACAGGACCCGTGGGCATAAGAGGAAAATATTATGGAGATATTTAAAAAATACGAAAAACCGAGCGGAAAAATAACTGCTGTCGGCTATTCCCAAAATCATATGTGTTATACTTATTGTTTTTCGTTTCATATTGCCGAAAAAAACGGTGAATATCTGTTCAGTGCCGATTGTTGTGTCAAAACGGAAGATTATGAGCGTGTTAATTTTAAAGATAAGGCTGTCACTGCAGACGATATGCAGTGTTTGATTGATATTCTCCAAAAACATGATACACAAACATTTCTTATGAAATATAAAGCTCCAAAGCAATTATTTTTCGCTTGTGACCAGACAACTGTTTCTTTTTCAGTCCGTTGGGAAAACGGTGTTCATTTGGGTGCCAGAGCCGTCGGAAATGCCGAAGATGAGATTGAAAAATTTTTCTTTGATTTAGCCCTCAAATATAAATCATAAAAAACACCAAATATAAACCGCCTGTGGTATTTTACCATAGGCGGTTTATATTTTACTTAAACCGTCAAAAAAACCGCAATCGGCTCTTAAACACCGACTGCGGTTTTTTGTGTTCCTGTTTTACAATGTTGTTGAAACTTCAAGAAGTTTCTTGCTAATGCGTGTCTGTACCTCTAAATAATAAGCCAAATCCGCATCTGACAATTCATCTTCATCAATTTCATCTAACTTTTGCATTGTTTCCGCATATTTAGACATATATTCGCTATACTCAGAAAGCATGGCTACCGGATTATCCGATTGGGAATATTCTTTCATAAATTCAACATATTCATCAAAGAATTCCTCATAGCTGTCCATTGCCTCTTTAAAAGACGGTGTGACTAAATTGTTGTTAGATGAACTTTCCGTATTTGACGGCTCTTTGCTTGGTTCTGTCTTGCTCGGCTCATCTTGACTTGGTTCTTCCTCGCTCGGTTCTTCTTCACTTGGTTCTTCTTCGCTTGGTTCTTCTTCGCTTGGCTCTTCCTCGCTCAATTCATCAGATACAGACTGTGAATTTTCGCTTGTCTGAGATATGACACTTGACGGTTTACTTTCCTGCGTACTTGGATTGGATTTACACCCGCTCATAACAGACAGGCATAATGCCAACATAACAAGGCTTACGCTTACCAAAGTTTTCTTTGATTTTTTCATAATACATTCTCCTTTACTTTTTGTGTATCTGATATTTCCGATACTTTTTTCTGCTTCTTTTCTTGCATTTTCATCACAAGCATACAGATTGCACCGGCAAGAATAAGAGCCGCACCTATGTAATAAATATACTGCGATA
>JBJEQG010000123.1:0-2118 GCA_051881635.1 Acutalibacteraceae bacterium | reverse complement strand
GAAATATCCGTAGCGTCTGCATTTGTCATGCCAATTTCCTGCATATAGTTTTGCTGAGGAAAGCGTTCAAGTATCTCCCTGTAATCTGCTTTTGCCGACGCATACGGCAAAAAAAAGGCAATAACCACAAGGATTGATACAAGTATGACGGACAGGGCAACGACAAGAAACATTTTCTTTTTAGCATTTTCCATAAAATTCCTCCTAAAACAAAAAAATTCTTGATATAATAATATATCATAAAAAATAAAATTTGGTATGCTCTCAGCATACCAAATCATTTTTATTTTGTGTTATTATCTTGATATAATAGTTCGTTTTGTGTTATAATCTTTACATACCTGGGAGCATAATTATACTTGTAATTATGCTTATTACAGCCAAAAGTCCGAAAATAAACCTTTTATTCGATTTTTTTATGTTTCTCAAAAACGGTATTCTTTCCTGAAATGACATAAAATCCGAAAATAAAATTATAGGCACCCAAAACATAAGTATCAAATCTTTTGTTATATATATGATACGGTCTGTATTCTTGCCAAAGACATCATAACACATATAAGAAAATACGAAAATAAACATATATCCCAAAAGTGAAAATATCTTTGCCGATATTTTAGGACTTCTCAGTCCCGGAATATTATCAAAAATTCTGTCCACTATGGAAACGCCGTACCCCCGTCCCCTTTTTAAAGCACGGACAATTTCGTCAACGCTTTTATATCTCTTGTTACGGTCAATCTGTATGCATTTTTGGATTATTACCGACATTTTTCCGGAATACATCTCCTCAGAGGGCAATTTTCCGCCTGTCAGCATAAAGTTGATAAGAACGCCGAGAGCATAAATATCCGTTTGCGAATTTGTCTGTCCGAAACCAAATTGTTCGGGAGCGGCAAAACCTTCCGTACCGAGTATTCTCGTATCACGCACTGAATTATCTTTTTCCGTTCTTGAAATATCAAAATCAATGATTTTTACCACGCCGTCATCACTCAACATGATATTTGACGGCGTTAAATCACGATGAATAATGTTGTTTTCATGCAGGGTTTTCAGACCGCAACATATTTGCAATATAATGTTTTTCACTTCTTTTTCGGACAGTATTCTTTCCATGCAAAGCTGTTCAAGTGTTCTGCCAACAACATACTGTTCCAAAACCGTACAAATATGATTATCCCTGATAACATCATAAACCCTTATGATATTTACATGATTTATACGGGCAAGTTTTTGATGAATTTCAAATTCTTCTTCCCCCATAACTTTTTTAATCATAAGTTGGTTTGTATTTCTATTGACGACAAGCTGAGTTCTGTCATTGAATGAACTCAAAACATCAAATTGCCACAATTCAAATGCTGAATTTATATCAATACTCATAGATTTTTTACCTCATTTTTTATAATATGTAAAGGAAAACAGATATGAAAAAATCCACTGATGAACTCTCAAAAATATTGGAAAGTAAAAGAACCAGAAGGGAACTTGACGAATTTCTCAAAGAAAATCGGGAAAGTTTTTCGGAACAAAGTTTTACTGAAATGCTTGAACAGACCCTTATGGAAAACAAAGTGCGTAAATCTGACGCCATAGCAAACTCGCTTATTGACAGAAATTACGCTTATAATATTTTTCAGGGCGTGAGAGTACCGTCAAGGGATAAATTGATTATGCTTTGTATTGGCATGGGAGCGGATTGTGAACAAACAAAAAGACTTTTGTTAAAGCTCAAACTTGCACCGCTTTATACAAAAGACGCCCGTGACAGCATTATACTTTTCGGATTATTACATAAGCTGTCCGTTATAGATATAAACACCCTGCTGTATGAAAAAAATTTCCAAATTCTTCAATAACCTTTAAAAATTATAGCATAAGAGGTTATATTTTACAATCTGTTTTCTCAAAAAAGATTATAAACAACTTTTGTTGTCGTAATATGAGGTAAAATAAATTTCAAACCGTACCGTATATACATATTATGTTTATATTTTTCTCTTTAATAAAACAATTTAAGGGCAATAAGCATTTCGCTTACTGCCCTTAAATAATTATTTTGGCGCGCCAAAAGGGACTCGAACCCCTGACCTACTGCTTAGAAGGCAGTTGCTC